>JBBDKX010000027.1 GCA_040879145.1 Candidatus Spechtbacterales bacterium
TATATTCTACCATAACTTAATACCAAAAAATTCTATGTTTTGTGTGGGGGGGTTCTGTGAATTTTAGCACCCTCTGAGGGTGCTAAAGGGTTATATTTTAAATTTCCTACTCCAACAACCCTTCCATCCATTCTTGTAGCTCCTTCTTACTTGGAAAATGCATCGCAAGATGTGCTTTTCTTCCCTTTGCCCGTACACGCACATCCGCAAGATTATATGTATTTTTGAAGTTCTCCACCAGTTTTAAGGTTTCAGCATCCATTTTTACTTTACCCGCGGCTTTTGCCTGTGTTGCCTTTGTGGTTTTAGCGCCCAATTCACGCGCCCTTTGCTCTGCCTGGCGAACATTCAACCCCCTTGAACTTATCTCTGTAAAAAGTTTATCTTGCGCCTCGCCTTGAAGACTCAAAAGCGGGCGAGTATGTCCTTCATTTATCTCCCCACGGCTTAACGCGCTTAAAATATTTTCGGGAAGATTCAAAATACGAACGGTGTTAGCAACATAAGAAGCAGATTTTGAAACACGGCTCGCAATATCTGTTTGCTTC
The DNA here is from genome assembly GCA_040879145.1 of Candidatus Spechtbacterales bacterium. Classification (NCBI taxonomy): domain Bacteria; kingdom Bacillati; phylum Minisyncoccota; class Minisyncoccia; order Candidatus Spechtbacterales; species Candidatus Spechtbacterales bacterium. The sequence goes on from JBBDKX010000027.1 coordinate 549, forward strand.
ATATTAAACTCTTCGGCGAGCTGTTTGTAAGCATAGGCCTCCTCAAGAGCGCTTAGGTCATCACGTTGTATGTTCTCTATTAAAGAAACTTCCAGTTTTTCTTTATTGGTTGAATGTTTAATAATAGCGGGAACTCTCGGCAAGCTCGCGAGCTTTGCCGCGCGCAACCTTCTCTCTCCCGCGATAAGTTCGTACTCTACCTCTCTGCCACTTGGCACATCACGCTCTACCTTGCTCACCATAAGCGGCTGTAAAACCCCATACACCTTTATTGAGTCAGCAAGATCTTTAAGTTCGCTTTCTTTAAACTCTTTTCTGGGCTGGTAAGGGTTTGGCTTTATTAGGTCTATATCAATTAAAAAAACGCTGTCCCTGCCCTGAACGCCTGATTTATCTGATTTTTTTTGGGGTATTAAAGATTCTAATCCTTTCATGCCATTTTTGCCCCCGCCTGCGCCAAGGCTATGGCGGGCAGGCAAGAGGGCAAGTTAATTTATTAACGCAACCTGATTGGCTGCAAAACTGAGCACCGAGCACTCAAATTATTTTAAACTAAATTTTAATCTTGCCTTTAACCATCTTATAGATTGGCCTCTTTGTTTCAGTTTTATCTCTCGAACCTGCGCATCACGCTTATCTCTATATGCTTCATAATAAATTAGTTGCGGATTTTTATCTTTATGTTCTTTCATTCTTCGTTTTAAATCTTCAGTATACCCCATATAAGTCTCGCTAGTTTTAATATTTTTAATTACATAAACATAGTACATAAAAAATAATTTGAGTGCTCGGTAATACGTTGCTAAATTCGCACTGCGCCTACGGCTTGTGCTCATTAAGCACCTGTATTACTTCTTTCGCAAGCTGGCGGTAAGCATTTGCGCCACTACTTGCCGGATCAAACTGGTAAATTGTCTGGCCATACCCGGGCGCCTCGGCTAAAGCTACATTTCTTGGAATAACAGCGTCAAACACATATCCCGGAAAGTTCCGCCTTACATCCTTAAGTACAGTACGGCTCAATCTGTTTCTTTTGTCATACATGGTGCACACTGCTCCCAAAATCCTTACGTCTTTGTCCAGATTCTTTCTTATAAGATCTACACTGTTTAGAAGCTGTCCTAAACCTTCAAGGGCATAATATTCACTCTGCACGGGTATTAAAACGTGATCTGCCGCCACTATCGCATTTAATGTCAGAAGCCCAAGACTCGGCGGACAGTCAACTAAAACAAAATCATAATTATCCTTTACCCTGTTTATTGTATCATATAACTTAAATTCACGGTTCTTATGGCTTACAAGTTCTATGGCAGCTCCCGCCAAATCGGGATGCGAAGGCAGAATATCCAGAGAAAAAAGACCTGTCGGTTTTATTACATCTTCCGGCAAAATACCCCCGACAAGCGTATGGTAAACATGCACAGGAAGATTGTCTATTGAAACAAAGGTTGAACTCGCGTTAGCCTGAGGGTCTACATCTACAAGAAGTACTTTTTTTCCGTACGCGGCAAGATAAACCCCAAGGTTTAAAGCTGTTGTGGTCTTCCCTGTTCCGCCTTTTTGATTAGCAAGTGTAATTACGGCTCCCATATTCCTTCATAATATCAGTAATAGAACAATAATAGCAACAAAAAGCAAAATTGACAAACTCTTTAAAATGAACTATTTTTGTGGTAAAGTATAGCTAAAATAAGATAAGGGCGGGTGGCGGAACTGGTATACCTGCCTGCCGGCAGGCAGGCGCGCACGACTCAAAAACAACATTTAAATGTTTACAGTATACGCTATAAAAAGCAAGCAGAATAATTATATCTATGTTGGATTAACAAAGAATCTTGAAGATAGACTATTGAGACACGATAACGGCAGAGAGAAAACCACAAAACCTTACAGACCCTTTCAATTGATACATGCTGAAAATTTTAAAACACGACAAGAAGCACGGAATCGTGAAAAACAATTAAAATCAGGCTTCGGTAAAGAATTCTTAAAAACTTTACTATAAACATGCCCGGGTGGCGGAACTGGCAGACGCGCACGACTCAAAATCGTGTACCGCAAGGTGTGGGAGTTCGACTCTCCCCCCGGGCACCAATATCAAACTTTCCGATTTAGTAAAAACAACTAAAAGTGGAGCATAATATGAAAACAATACTTGTAGACGCAGTAGGTGCTTTTGTTGTAGAAACCGAGAACGGTTTTGAAATTTTTACCGAAATGCGCGAGCTTCTCGACGTATATCCGAACAGGAAAATCATTTTGACGGGAGTAAACGACGAGCAATACAAAAAATTCGGTTTGGATAAAATGCCTTACGAAGTTTTTACCCTCAAACACGACCCTGAAAAGACCGACCCAAAGTACTATGTAACTATAAGTACGGATTTAAGGAAAAAGGAATAGAACAGGAATATTACAAAAACCCTAAAGAGGACGCGCTTATACTGGAATATACAGTTAGCAATTAGTAAATCAACCTACTTAAGCCGCCCCAGTGGCGGCTCTTTATTTATTTATGAGCATGTGTTATATTAAGCTTGAAAGATGATATATAAACCGAGTAAACGATACGTAAAAAAGCCTAAGATGAACGAACAGATACGCGCACAGGAGGTGCGCGTTATTGACGACAAAGGAGAAAACCTGGGAGTTTTAAGTGTTAAAGACGCGCTTGAAGCGGCAAAAGAAAAAGGGCTGGACCTACTACTTATATCCGAAAACGCCAACCCTCCTGTAGCACGGATAACCGAGTATGGAAAATACGTGTACCAGCAAGAAAAAAAGGACAAGGAGTCCAGGAAAAAACAACAGGCGGGAGCATCTGTTACCAAAGGTGTACGCTTTGGAATGCAGACATCTGACCACGACAGAGAGTTTAAAGCTAAGAATGTGGACAAATTTTTAAAAAAAGGTTATAAAGTTAAAGTTGAACTCATCATGCGCGGACGTGAAAAGGCAAATGAAGAGTTGGCAAGAAAGCGTGTGGATGAATTTTTGGCCTACCTAACAGAGGAGTACGAGGTAGAACAGTCTCCCAAAAGATATCCTCGCGGAATGTATTTTATAATCAAAAGCTCAAAGTAAACAATAAAACAACTGTGAGCTTAAGCAAAATAAATATATGGCTAAAAAAAATAAACTCAAAACTAAAAAATCGGTAACGAAAAGGTTTAAGGTAACAGCTACCGGCAAGATATTGCGCAGACCTGCCGGACAGAGTCACTTTAACGCGAAAATGACAGGCAAAAATAGGCGCGGAAAAAGAAAGCTTGTACCTGTGTCTAAGGCAGAAGAAAAAACACTAAAACGGTTAATGCCCTACAAATAAGCTCGCTTCGCCTGCCTGTGCGTGAACGCACGCAGACAGGCCTGCCTGTGTGTCTACCTGTACCGCAAGCACGGCAGACAGGTTCGCAGGAGATAGGACTTAGGTAAAAATATTTAAAAAATTATGGCTAGAGTAAAAAGAGGAAAAGTAAGAACAAAAAAAAGAAAAAAGGTCTTGCAACAGACCAAGGGTTTTAAGTGGAGAAGAAAAAACGTATACAAAATAGCTAAAGATGCCTCCGACCACGCAATGGCGAACGCCTTTATAGGCAGAAAACAGAAAAAAAGGAATATGCGACAGCTTTGGCAGATAAAGATAAACGCTGCTTCCCGTCAAAACGGCACAACTTACAGCAAATTCATACACTCACTCAAAGAAAACAACGTGGAGCTTGACCGTAAGGTACTGGCAGATTTGGCAGAAAATGAACCTGAAGTATTCGGCAAAGTAGTTGAAAAGGTAAAGTAATCCTTAACAAATTTGCATAATGAGTTTAGAATTACTTATCCCGCACATAAATTTAATTTATGTGCGGTGGTAAAGTAAATACAGATAGTAAATACCCAACAAAAAAAAATACTCCCTATGGAGTATTTTTTTAATTTAAAACCCCATACCAATAGTATGGGGTTTAATAAAGTTCTTTTTTAAAAATAAATGCCAGTGATGCGGCAGAGACCAAGAGAAAGAGTGTGCTTACATCCTGCTTGTTAGCTACGTTAACGCCATCTTCGCTTGAAGGTGCGACGCTTTCTGATAAGGTGCTTTTTAGAAAATCTACTAATTCTCTTGTGTTCTCGTAGTGAAAATATCTGCCACCCGTCGCTGAAGACAGTTGGCGTAGATTTTTCTCGTTCAGTTGAGCGGTAAAAAGCTTGCCTTCGCGAAGTGTCTGAAATCTGCCTGTAAAATTTCCATACTCATCATATAGAGGTATATTCCATCCATCCGTAGAACCAATACCTACAGATATTACCTTAAGACCGGAACTTCTTATTTTTTCCAATTCTCTACTGGCGCGAGTGGTCTTAAAGTTATTTACAGATGAAGCTCTTTCAAGGTTTCCATCTGAAAGAAGAATTACATATTCAACATTTTCATAACTTGGATTTTCAGTCTTTTGGTGATGCAAAGCGCCTAAGGCATTTGCCAAATCCGAACCCTGCCAGGGAATTGCGTTGATGTACAGACTATTTTCTATAGTATCCTTTAACTCTTCGTAGTTATTTGTAAAAGATGAAAGCGTGAACGCAAGCCTTGTATATCCAAACACTTGAAACCTTGCCACGGGCATGGATTCCACTATTTCCATTGCTATTTCCTTGCTTATCTCTTCAATGCTTTTTTCAACAGGACTGCTTCTTGCCGCCGTACTTGCTGATATATCTACAACAATGACGTAATCCCCTGTCCCTGAAACATCAGGCGCACCATGTGTGGGAATATATGGACCAGCGGCAACAATTGCCAAGCTTGCCAGAAAAAAGATCCATGCTGTTGCAAGCTTCAAATAATTTTTTGAAAGGTGTTTTCCCTGAACTCTCAGCACTTTGAGTATGCTGCTATCCCCGCGATATGACTGTCTAAAAACAATCAAAGCAATCGGGATAAGTATTAAAAGCAACAAGGCATAAGGACGTTCAAAATGCATACAACACCTCCCTTACAAGATTAGTAATTGTTTTCATTCTCTGATCCTTCGCCTTTGCCCTTGCCCTCGCCGTCACCGGGTCTCGAGTCTTCCTCTCCATCTAAGATGTCATCTATTTCACTTTGTGAAAGGTTTTGTTCTTGAAGAATGTCCTCCATCATAGAAATTATCAATTCTATGTTTATTGCCGCATCTTTATCCGGATGCGCTTTGTACAACGAAGATGTCCAAAGAGCTCTTGCGTTTTGAAGAGTCTCAAATTCTCCATCTCCAAATTTTGCGAGCATCCACGCCATCTGATATTCTGCCATAGCGTCTATTTGTGAATTATGAGGCAGTGTTTCCGTAACCTTAATAAACTCTTCAAAGGCTTCGTTCAAACTTCCTTCTTCCATAAACCTTATGCCATTGTTATAAGCGCGAACCTCGTCTGCGCGACTATTTTGCATACCCATTGCCCAAAAGGACCCTGTTGCCAAAATAGACAGAATAACAATCCAGGTAACCGGATGCGAAATAATTCCTTTTATTCTACTTTTCATCTTTATCACCTCCTCTAACTTCTCTGGCGTAACGCTCGCGTACGACAATAAAGACAGTACTAAAAACAACAAGTAACAGGGCTATATCAGGAGAAAGAGTGTTTCTTTCTGTGGTTACTTCATTAATCTGAATAGGTTCCGACTCCAGAACGCTTACAGCATTATAAGCCTCTTCCATCTCATCAGATGAGTTAATTGGGAAAAAACGTACCAACTGATTTCCAGGAAAAGATTTCCGCCAACTATCTATGACACTATCTTTCGCGCTGGTCATGACATAAACTTTAACCCCGTAACGGGTTAGGTCCCTAATTGCCTTTGTTACATTTTCTTTGTTGTCCTGAAGGTCTGTGAACAAGATTACTGCCTTGCTCTCAAGAGTTTTTTCCTCACTAATCTCTTCAAAAACACGAGCAGACCTGTAAAGCGCGGGGGTAGCTACAGTAGCTTTTGAAAGTATCGCCAGTTGGCCCTGTCCTTGTTCCATAAGTCCCATTTTTCTATCCAGATTTGTTCTGGATAGGTCATCAGCCAAAGCTTCTAACTCAAGTGTCGGCCTGCGCCATATAAGGAAATTGCTACTGTAAAAAATAACCCCCACACGCATATTTTTCTGATCACGCAAAAAAGGAATAGCGCTATCTATAACAGCCTCATAGCTTGTCTTCTCTCTTACATCATTTTCTGCTACAAATCCTAAGAAGTTAGTCCTCATACTTCCTGATACATCAATAACCATTATTACATTTCTTACGTACTGAGTTTTTGTTTCCCGTGTAGAGGTTTGAAGTTCCGATACGGGAGAGGCGAGAGCCGAAGCCAGCATGAGAACAATGAGAACAAAAGCGCTGTTTACCAAAACGGTAGATTGCTTAGCTCTTTTAATGCCTATATGCTTAATGTCCGCAATAGCTGAAGATTTTACCTCGTCTCGCTTATTTTTCCGCCTGCGCACCATACCAACCACAAGGATTAGTAAGAGTGCCGCACCAACGGATAATAAAAGCGGGGAGGTAAATTCAAGGGATTTTAGCATTTGAAGCCAAGTATCCATTACCTCCCCTCCTTTCTTGTTTGTTTTGTTCTAAGGAGCAAATCCAGTTCATGAACAACTTCCTCAACTTTCTCATAAGTAGTGCTATCGGGCGCGTAAGCATGGTCTATGCCTATAAGCGCTTTGCGCCACTTGAGAGATTCTTTTTCTTTGTTGTAAAGGTCTGTCGGTGAAAGTTCAAAAAATATATACGCCGCCCTGTAAAGAAGGGGTTCAAGTTCCAAAAGCCTTCCATCCGCGCTTTTTTGCTCAAGCCATTCTCTGTCATGAAAACGTTCAAGTTTCCAAAGAAGGATATCGGCCTCAGATGTTGCAACCTCTTCTTTTGATTTTTTCTCTTTCACAAAATAAGTTCGGATAAGTATAGCGCCAGCCGTCAACGCAAACAAAATACCGGAAATACCGAGTACTGTTTTCGCGCGGACAACATTATTCTCTACGGCTGGCTTCGGAGGTCTAAATTCCACCCCTTCAGTTTTACCGCCGTAATACGAACCTATCTGAAACGGTATCTCAGGTATAACATTGAAAGACCTTTTTTCTCCTGTCTCAATCAATGCATACTCAATAGATATCGGTTTTATCGTATACGCCTTGCCCGGTATCATGTCTATCGCAACAAGTTTTGTAGAGTAGCGATACTCATAAACAGAGTTTCTCACGTTTTTGTGGCTGATGTTAACATCTCCAACAATGTTAAAGGGACTAAGTGTTGCGTTTCTTAATCCGCCAATATCAACGTCCGCGATATCTTCGTCATACTGAATAATCAGGGTTATTGCAAACTCTTCCCCCAACATATGGGCTGTGCCTTCAATATCCGCTTTAACTGCTACGGCCTGACTTTCAGACAAAAAAACTGCTTCGCTATCCCACGGCACCTCTTCTCCATATATTGGAGACAAAAGCACGGAGAGCGCAAGAAGCAAAGTAACAACGACCGAAACAACTAATGCCGTCTTCTTTTTAAAGCTCAAAGCGTGTTTAGCCATCTTGCACCCTCCTTTCTTTGGTTGTCATGCCGGAGGATATGCTCCTTGAAGAGCATCCTCTATGCTGGAGTTTATGTTTTTCAAATCAAAAACTTTAAGATGAGCGTATGAAAGATATTTTTCTCTAAACAACTCCCTTAAATCTGTAAATCTTTTCTCATGAGTATCCCTTACATCGGCGGATGTTTTTTTGTCTACCCAAAGGGTTTCTGATTCTAAACCCTCGGCATCTCCAAAGGTAATGCTTACTCCCCGGGAATTTATTTCGGGAAAAGTATATTCCTGGTCATCCTGCACAACAACGGGAATCACATAATAATCTCCCAATTCGTCATCAAGAAGTGTCTGAAAATTGTCTTTTTTTCCAAGAAAATCTGAGACAACAAAGACAAACGAACCTCCGGGTAAAGCCTCTCGCCAGTTATCCAGCGAAAGCTCCCCGGAGCGTTCGACGCAGAAATAGCTATCTGAAGCTTCTACTTTTCCGGATACTATATCCTCAAAAAAATACATATGCTCATTGGTAAAAGGGAATGTTGCCTCTAACTCGTAGTCATTTGCAACAGCCCAAAGCGCAACCGGCATGTGTATATCAGATGCAGAAATAAATACCATACTCATAGCGGCGTAAGCCATTCTAAACTTATCGCGCAAAAACATTGAAGGCGTTATGTCCAAAACAATAAGTAAGCGGGCCTCGCGTGGCTCTCTGTATCTAATTACCATGTCCTTGCCCATGCGCGAACTCATTACGGCGTGTATGCGCCTGGGGTTGTCGCCGGGACGAAACTCCCTAAATTCCTCAAAATCAAATCCCTCTCCAAGATAATCACTGTCCCAGTCACCATATCTGGTGCTTTTTGGAGAGTGCGGTTCAAGGGTGAGAGACATTCTTGATTTTTCAAAAATGGCTTCCAGGTCTTCCTTACGTGGCGTAGGCATTATTGTAATCTCCTTCAAATACCTTTTTAAAATCGGCGTGGAGAACCTCTTTCAAAATGCTCTCCCACTCCTCCTTTCGCCGGTTGGCAAAAACAACTCTGTGGCAAAATATGGGATAAGCCAGTTCAACAATGTCGCTGGGTGTGACATAGTCTCTGCCTCGCAAAACAGCAAGAACTTTAGAAGCTCTCACCATCGCCTGAGAGGCTCTGGGTGAAGCGCCAATTTTCAATTTGTCTTTTGGTATATCAGAAAGCTCGGGTCGCGTGTTGCGAACCAGTCGTACAATCTTGCGCACAAGATCTTCCTCTATGTGCACATTTTCCCAGATGGCAGTCCGCGCATCCAAAACATCTTTACTGTTCATTATCTTTCTCAAGGGTTCATCTTTATTAGAAAGCATTGCAATCTGTACCTCAAACTCTTCATCCACGTAATCCACTATTTTTTTAAACAGATATCTGTCTCTTTCAGCTTCAGCCAAGGGGTATGTGCCCATCTGCTCAAGAGGGTTCTGTGTAGCAAAGACTGTAAACTCAGGAGGAAGCGGTATTGTGCGCTCATTTGCCCCGTCACCAGTATTAACCATAACTGTAACCTGGCCTTCGGCCATGGCCTCAAGCAGTGCCGCTTTTGTTTTTGGAGTAGCACGGTTTAACTCATCAGCAAGAAGAATGCCTGTAAAAATAGGTCCTCTTCTAAACTCAAGTTTTCCGGTAGAGCGGTCTAAAATCTCTGAGCCGATAATATCAAAGGGCTGCAGGTCAACTGTCATCTGAATACGCTCAAAAGGAATATCTAAAACCTCAGCTACTGCTTTAAGAAGCCTTGTTTTGGCTGTTCCGGGAACGCCTTGTAGAATAATATGCCCCCCGGCGAAAAGCGCCAGGATTGCATACTCTATAACATCATCCATTCCGAAAACTCGTTTTTTCACCTCACTTATTACCTCATCAATCTTAGGAATAAGTTCCAAAATATTTTTTGCCATTACAACTCCTTTCTCTGTGTAGGTTGTCAAAGGACAAACTACCCTTTATTGTTTCTCGGGTAATAATGAACTATACCTTAAAAAGCGGGGTTGAGTCAAGAAAAAATCCGCTTTATTTAGCGGATTTTTTGGTCTTTTTTTGGGGTGTGTTTTTCACTTTTTCTGCGGGCTTTTCGTTCTTTGTTTTTTCCAGATAGTAAGAAAATTTGTTATACAATTTACTTATATTTTCTACTCTTTCTTTATTTCCTGAAAACTCTCGCCTGATTCGCGATTTCTCAAGACGTATATGCTTTCTTGCGCCCCTGGGCAATGTTTTTTGTTTTTCCATAATTTTTATTTTTTATTCGCTACGCTTATAAAATACCGCTGATTTATGCTGACCTTGGCGGATACATGCTGAGGTTTATACGCATTAATCTGCTTTAATCTGTATTGATCCGCGATTTAGCGAGGCCTTAGCCGAGCTTGTTATATTCTTCTTTTACGATTTCCCTGTCATCCCAATCTATGGGTCCTTTTGCTGTTACCATAAGCGGCTCAGCACCTTTGCCTGTAATTAATACAATATCGTTCTTTTGCGCTTTTTTCAACGCTTCAGCTATCGCATTCCTGCGATTTATTATTTTTTTATAGCTAGTACCTGTAGAAAGGCCCGTGGCAACGCTCTTTAGTATATCTTCAGGATCTTCGTCATAAGGATCTTCGTCGGTAAGTATTATCTCATCACAATATTGAGATGCAATCTTTCCAAGCTCCGGTCGCTTCCACTTATCTCTACCTCCGCCGGCCGAACCGAGCACACATATCATTTTAGGTTTTAGGTTATAGGTTATAGGTTTTAGGTCTTGGACGGCTTTATAAGCTTTTTCAAGAGCATCGGGGGTGTGTGCGTAATCCACGACAACGGTAAATGGCTCTTTTATTACAATCTCTAATCTTCCGGCTACCCCCTTGAAAGAATACAATGCCTGTTGCGCTTTTTCCAAAGACAACCCCTGCGCTACGCCAATACTTACAGCAGTTAACGCGTTATAGATATTAAACTCTCCCAACAAGGGAAGCTCAAATTCTCTTCCTTCAATTTTAAAATTTATCCCTTTTGGGCTTGTGTTTGCATTTTCTCCCAAAACTGTTTGGAGTTTTGAATTTTGGTCATTTGAATTTGTTTTGAAACCTGCCTGCCCGCTCCGCCGAGGGAGCGAGGCGAGCCGGTAGGCAGGGTTTGAAATTTGAAATTTGAAATTCTCAGCCTTTTTTGGGCTGAGCGTGTATCCTATTTTCTCCTTCGCCTGGAAATTTAAAAAATATTCTGAATTCTCATCATCCAAGTTAACAACTGACGTCCTGTGAGGAAGACCAAACAACGCCCCCTTTACCTCCCTATATTTTTCAAAAGAACCATGACTCTCTATATGTTCGGGGGTTAGATTAGTGAAGGCCACTGTATCAAATTTTAAAAACATATGCCGGCTCTGCTTAATACCTTCGCTTGTTACTTCAATCACAGCATATTCACACCCCGCTTTTACCGCGTCTTTCATAAATTTTTGCAATTTCATTCTACCGGGCATCGTCATCTTAAGACGGTTTTGCCACTCATTAAGTCCTATTTTAAACCTAAGAGACGATACAGACGCAACCTTAAAACCCGCCTGTTCAAGCATGTGGGAGGTAATATGTGTAACTGTGGTTTTACCGTTTGTTCCTGTAATACCTATGAGTTTTAATTTTCTTGACGGATGGCCATAAACAAAAGCGCCCAAAAATGGCCACAACGCATAGTAGTAATCCAAAACAAATTTAGGAACTAATTTTTTAATTGCTTTTTTCATTTTGTTAATACTTACTGCCAAAACTCACTATAATCTATTTTTTAGAACATGCGCCTTATACCAAAAAGTGTTAAATGGCATATCCCAACTACCTATGTACTCCACCTCTCTGCCTCCCAATCCGCGCTTAAAGCGTGTCATTCCGGGCCATTTGTCTTCATCAATACCCCAAAGATCATACTCCTTCAAATTTTCTGTTTTTGCCTCCTGCATTATTTTGAAGTGAAGCATATACGGAGCCATATCACGGCGATGCTCGTAGCTCGATGCCCCATGCAAATACGTTGCACGTTTTTTATAAAATATTACTATCGCAACCGCGTGTACCTGCTTAGACTTGTGCGCAAAATATAGCTTAGCCATATCAAGTTCAATAAGTTTTTCATAATACTCTTTGGGGTGTGTATAAAACTTATCACGCTCCGCGGTCTCTTGCAAAAGTTCCCAAAAAATTCCTATGTCCTTTATTTTGTCTTCCGATTCTTTAACGCTCACCCCTCTCTTTTCAGCAAGACGTATGTTGTACCGTGTCTTTTTGTGCATTTTAGAAAGGATTTCATCATCATCTTTTTTTATATCAATTATTACTGTCTTTTGAGGCTGTAACTCTTTTTGCGCTTTTCTAAACCCCAGCTTTTCTAATTCTTGTCGCTTGTCGCTTGTCGCTTGTCGCTCCATCATTGGTTCCCACTTAAAAAATATCGCATTCTCTTTTTTTGCGATCTTTTTTATTTCTTTAAGATATTTTGGTATTTCAGAAAAATTAGAGTACAGATAGTTTTTACCAAACTGTACACCAAGTTTAAGAGCATATCCTTCTCCGATATTAAAGGTCTCACGTCCCGCGCTCTCTTGAAATGCACGCCATTGTGGTGAATTTAAAAATGACATATATATGCATCATAAACAAAAAAACCGCCCAACTCAATGAGAGGTAGTGAGGCCATTGTTGTATTTTTTCCTATCGTGACTCTAAAAGCGACAATCTTTTTTCAAGTTCTGTAACTTTTTGTCTAAGGGCCGGTAAATTTACGGATTCAAGAGTGGTTTCTATGCTCTCTAAACGAGCATCAACTCTGTCCAAGCGCTCATTTGTCATCGTAAAACCTTCTGCTACTTGCTTAACGGAGCTTTTCATATCTTCTGCCACCACATCAAAATGTCTTTTGATTTCTTCCGTCTTGTCGTCAAAGTGTTTCTTGGACTCTTTGGTCTTAGTATCGAAATGTCTTTTTGTTTCTTCCGTCTTTACGTCAAAGTATTCTTTAATTTGTTTTACTTCTTCATTTATCATATAGCTTAATATTAACTTAAAAATATAATAAAATCAACGCAATGAAGAACTTCTAAATATTATACCCGTATGATTTTAATGTATTTTAAAAGTCAAGAATTTCCAAGCAACTTAAGTGACTCCTTAACCTTGCTCTCAGTGCCCTCTAGTCCTTCGGGTAGCTGTTTTAAGGCCTCCTGTGCCTGATGCTTAGAATATCCCAAGCTTTCCAATGCTTCTATAACGTCACTATCACCGCGGATGTCTCCGCCAAGTCCCGCCCACTTGCCACCGAATTTATCTTTAAGTTCTAGGGTTATTTTTTGCGCAATTTTATTACCTATTCCTGAAACGCGGGTTAATACAGATATGTCGCCCTCAGCAATCGCGCGCTGAAGAATATCCAAAGAGGCGGCATTTAAAATATTTAAAGCCCCTTTTGGCCCAACACCGCTAATTCCTATAAGAATTTTAAACATTTCTCTCTCCCCTTTTTCTAAAAACCCATAAAGCTCCGCCGCATTTTCCCGCAGATAGTAGTGAGTATGCATTTCTAAGTCAGAACCTGTTTTATCAATTAATCCAATCGCTGTGCGCTCAACACAAAAAACCTCATAGCCTACGCCGTTTACATCTATAACTACAGAGTTTTCGGAACTATATATTATTTTGCCTTTTAAATAAGAAATCACGATAAATTTTTAATTTTAAATTTAAAATTTTAATTTAATACTTTAATGTTCCAATGTTTTAACCTGCCTACCGGCAGGCAGGAATTCAGTTATTTGAAATTGTTTTGAAATTTGAAATTTAAAATTTGAAATTATAAGAATAAAATCCTTTGTTCTTAGTATATCATTTCCCTCCCTTTAATGCTCCAAGAAATTCGTTAACCGAAAATGTGTTTACAATATCACTTGGCTTTGCCCAACCACGACGAGCTTGAGCTATGCCATAATCCATATATTTAAGCCCGTCCACAGAGTGTGCGTCCGTATTAATACACATCCTTACTCCCGCCTCCACCGCCATGCGTATGTGCTTATCCTTCAGGTCAAGCCGTTCGGGATGCGCATTTATTTCCATAATCGTCCCTGTTTTTTTTGCAACTTTTATTACAGCTTCCATGTCAATGTCTATCGGCGCGCGCTTGTTTATCCTGCGTCCCGTAGGATGAAAAAATATATCCGCGTTAGGGTTGCTTATTGCTTTTATAACACGCTCTGTTTGCTCTTTTCTGCTTAAACCAAAATGCGAATGCACAGAAACTCCCACCACGTCCAATTGCGCTAAAACTTCATCATCTATATCAAGCGAACCGTCTTTCAAAATATCGCACTCCACGCCCGATAAAACTTTTATACCTTTTATTTTTTTATCAACCTCTCTCACTTCCTTTTGATGCTCCAGAAGGCGCTTTTCGTTCAAGCCACCGGTCATTGCCAGCGCTTTTGTATGGTCGGTTATAGCTATGTACTCAAATCCCATTTCTTTTGCACGTCTTGCGTACTCTTCAATCGTATTTTTGCCATCGGTCCAGTTTGTCTGAATTTGAAGATCGCCTTTTATTGAACCGTATTCAATGAGTTTTGGTAGCCCCGACGCTTCGGTCGGGGTCCCGACTTTACGTCGGGATTTCCTTATTTGTGAGGCCTCAATTTCTCCGCTGTCTGTTCTAAGCTCGGGCGGCGGGCATTGCATTCCAAGTTTTTTATAAACATCGCATTCATCAACTCCAGAAGCTAAATTCTTTTTATCTTTAAATAGCCCGTACTCATTTAACTTATATCCTTTACTCATCGCTATTTGGCGAACTTTTACATTGTGCTCTTTGCTTCCCGTAAAGTACTGAAGAGCAGCCCCATAACTTTCTTCAGCAACAACGCGAACATCTATGTCTATTCCACTTTGCAAATGCACAGAAAGTTTTGTGTCGCCCCGTCCTAAGACTTTTACAACCTGAGGCAGTTTCGCGACATGGTTAAAAACGGTTTTTTCATTATCAGAAGCAACAATAATATCCACATCTCCTATTGTTTCCTGTTGCCGGCGGATGGAGCCGGCAAGGTCGGACCTTGCCACGCCGGGTAATTTTTGTATTTCTTGAAGCAAATTTTCGGCATAAGGCAAAACATCTCCCAACAACTTTCTGCCACCATTTGATTTTACAAATGTTATACCCTGCAAAATATTTTGCTCCGATGTTTTGCCAAACCCTTCAAGTTCGCTAATATGTCCCGCCTTAGCGGCTGCTTCCAAATCTTTTAAATTTTTCACTCCAAGTTCCTTGTAAAAAGCCTTCACAGCTTTTGGTCCCACCCCCTCAACCGCGGTTAATTCTTCCAACTCAACCGGAATATCTTTTTTTAGTTCACTATACTCTTTCACATGACCTGTTTTTATGTACTCTTCTATTTTAGACGCCAGCCCTTCGCCAATTCCGGGAATTTTTTTTAAGCCGGAAAAACCCTCTTTCTCGTAAATATCTCTTGTGTCATTTGTAAAATTATCCATCGTCAAAGCAGCGCGGTGATATGCGCGAGACCTGAATTTATCGTCCTTGATTTCATATATTATACCCATCTCCTCAAATATGCGGGCGAGTTCTTTGTTTGTGTTACTTAACATACATTTTCATTCTAACGCATTGAAAATAAAGTATAAATAAAAAAACAGCCTTTTAAGGGTCTGTTTTCGGTATTGTATGCAGAAATTCTAAGACTTGCTTCCAGTTCTACCTACCTGCCAGCATACCAATCGGCATGTAAACAGGCAGGTAGGTAGGTAGGTTGAAACATTCTGTCATTTAAATTTTATTCAAAATTCTAAATTCAGAATTAAAAATTCTTTTATAGGCGTTAGCACCTTCTTGCCAATAGTGGGATCAGTACTGCGCGTGTCATTTTCACCTCTTAGAAGTAAGTAATGACTCGGACTTCGCCGCGAGCACCGGCTCCACCGGCTTTCCATACATTTTGAGAGTCGTTGGCTCCGCCCCCCCCGCCGCCGCCTCCAGGTGCGCCTCCTGCGCCTCCTGTACCCGCCGTAGACGAATTTACACCGCCGCCGCCTCCACCACGATAGGAACCCCCTGCTGACCCATTATTGCCAGGGGTTCCACCAGCCCCACCACCACCAGTCCCCGAATAGGACCCATACCGGTGTAAACCGCCTCCACCGCCGCCAGCGCCCCCTGCCCTATCATCAAAACTTGAAAGACCCCCTCCACCACCACCTCCGCTTCCGTTGGCTGTCTGATTCGCAACAACACCCCCACTCGCTGTAGCAGTCCGTCCAATAGCGCCTTTACCTCCACCAAAGTCCGCGATCCCGTTACTCGACCCTTGCTCAAAGACCGGCGTAGCTGACTCTCCGGACCCACTACTTCCACCGTTGCCTCCCGCGCCACTAACGTTTCCGTTTGAGCCGCCCTTACCTCCTGTGGCTTGGACTCCTGCAAAGGAGGTAGTACCACCCTGCGCCCCAGCCCCTCCATCTGTAGAGCCACCGGCTCCACCTGCACCAATCGTCACAGTTTCTGTCGCATCGAGTTCCGCAGCAGCAAACTGTCTCAGTATTCGAGCACCACCACCACCACCACCACCACTATCACCATCACCAGCCACCCTGCCTGCTCCGCCACCACCACCAGCACCGACGATTTCGACAAAGACAGTCTTCGCCCCTGCGGGCTTCGTCCACGTTCCCGATGCAGTGAACGTCTGGATGTCAACCCCACCACTACCATCCACATACTGCTTCGTTGCAGCACCCAGGGCTGTTGTAGGATCCGCGGAGAGTGTTAATGCTCCGGTTAGTGTTCCTC
>JBBDKX010000028.1:0-11903 GCA_040879145.1 Candidatus Spechtbacterales bacterium
TTCTTCCTTACTATGTTTTATATTGTCGCCCATATATACATTATACCAAACTACGTACGCACTGGTACAATGATAAAGTTAAATATAGTTACAATCTGACAAATACAGTTGCCACTCTAACAAAAAACCCACAAACCCGTCAACCCCCACACCAACTTATAATATTTTTTTGATAGCGCATTACTGCTAAGTTTAAATATGGTAAACATAAACTCAAGTTAGAAAAAATTGCAGTAGAAATAAACATGGATTGCAAGTTGGTGTGGGGGTCAACTCCCCTTCGTATTAAATCATCTAAAATAACGCCAAAGCATTATCGGTTGCATCATTTAAAATCACACTTTTAAAATCACACTGAAATGAAAAGAGATATTATAGGAAATGTACATCTTTTCTGCTATAGCAGAAAAGATGTACATTTTTACCTTCCCTCCACAAAGGTAAAAAAAAGAACTACACGTCGACGGATTAAGATCCCTTAAGTTTTATAAGGGATACTACTATCAAAGGGGTAAGAAGAATATTTAGCCCTGCAAAAAAACCTAAGCCGCCTGGCAGGGTGAAAATAGCAATATTAAAAAAGGTGTATGAAATTAAAGTTGCCTGTATTAACGATTTTTTCACTTCTGCCTGAAGTGCTGCAGAAATAACTCCTACTGCTGTAAATATTCCCGAGAAAAAAATAAAGTTTGACCATACTAAGATAGATCCTTCATGCGACCACAAAGATGCGAATGATATTAAAAACACATTCAATATTAATATCAAATCTGCAAAAAATAAAATTATTCTAAATTTTATTTTTTCGTCTTTTTTTCTCTTAAACTTCACAGCTTTGTATGTAGAACTTTTCTGCTATAGCAGAAAAGTTCTACATTATTACTTCTTCGACTAAAAATACTTTAACTCTATTTTTCAAACCATAGACTTTAACAACACCTTTTGTTTCCTCATAAACATCCCGTGAACACACCCAAACACTTTTTTGAAGCATTTTGTATCCAAGTTGTTTTAAAGTGTATCTAAACGATTCTCGTTCTGATTTTTTATCATCCGGAATATCGTACATAACCATTATCCACATTCCATCTTCTCGCTTATTTTTATTGGCTGTTTTAATTTTAATATTTAGTACTTTCTCTGCGCCTTTTTCGGTTAATAAAACAGCTTTGCCGCCATCATGCGTCTCTGTTTCTTTAATGTACCCGTTAAGTTCCAGGTATTTAATAAGGCGCGCAAATCTCCAGCTACTATTGTCTCTATCATACTTCCTTCTTAACTGATCTATTTCAGGAGACACCGCACCTTGTAAAGTTTTTGGAGAAAAAACATCAACTGCACTCGTTGTGGCCTGTATTAAGGAAAAAATATCCCAAAGAAATTTTTCTGTTATGGGTAACTTCATAATAATTTAAAGAAAGCATTCATTATTTAATAATCGATAATTACTCATCCACATTATAACATCCAACTAAATGTACATCTTTTCTGCTATAGCAGAAAAGATGTACATTTAGTGGTTAATAGAATATTATGTTGGTTCTTATGCATATGTCAAATAAGTACATGTTACTTAAATAAAATACCGAATGTTATTCACTCGGTATTTTTTCTATGTTCTCAAGCTTCTATTTGATTTCTTCTATGTGTCGGAGTTCCCACTTGCATGCTTTGCAACAATCATCAATAAATGTAGCTTTGTAAATTACGCCTATTTCTGTTGAATCATACAATTCCTGACTTGCGCGAGCGTAAAATACAGGCTTCCACGCGTAATTAAACTTATAAGTTCCAGGGTCTTTTTCGTTGTAATCCTGCAATAAGATATAAAGCGCCTTATCTCTATACAAAAGCTTTGTTTCTTTACCGTACACTTTTACAACGATTTCTGTTGTAGCCTCATTTGCATTCTTATTTGCGGTTCTTTTTCCTAACTTTTTACCCACAAATCCACCTAAGACAACGGCAATAAAAGTTGCTAAAAGAAAGGTAATAACAAGGGTATATCCTTCCATTGAACTCCTTTTTCTTTGTAAACAACTGAATATTTTATAGCACTTACAGAGACGGGTGTAAACAAAACCGCCCTCTGGCGAGGTCGGACCTCGCCAGAGGGCGGTTTTGTTTTATTTTCTGTATCTATACCAATGTTGTTTTACTAAAAGAGGTTTCAAGATATTCATCTAAAGCCTCGGGCCAGGGGCGCGGTGTTACAAATTTAGTATTGTTTAAAATTGAGTACGAGGGACGCGCGGCGGGGGCGGAAAACTCTTTCGCCGAAACCGGCAAAACACGCGGATATTGATCTTTTTTCCATCCATGTTTTTTGCCGTAAATATCTATTATTTTTTTTGCATATTCGTACCAACTGGTAACGCCGTCATTTGTTATGTGGTAAATTCCGTATGGCATTCTTTCCGCCACTAACGCGCGGGTTGCCTGGGCAAGATCTTTCGCGTAAGTCGGTTTTCCGAATTCATCATCTTTTATTTTCATTTCCCCTTTTTCCGCCAAGCCCAAAACGGTATCTACAAAGTCGCGTCCCCCTTCACCAAATACCCATGAAGTCCTAATTAAATAGTAGTTGTGGGTATTTTTCTTTAATTCCTGTTCCCCAAGAAGTTTAGAGGCGCCATAAACATTAAGAGGAGTTTTTGCGGGGCGGGCATCTTCGTTATAGCCGTCCTTATTGCGTCCATTAAAAATATAATCTGTGGAATAATGCACAAAAAGAGCGTTGTGTTTTTTGGCGGCGGCTGCCATGTATCCCACAGCGATGCCGTTTACCAGCATGGCTTCTTTTTTATTTTCCTCCGCTCCGTCCACATTGGTATAGGCGGCGGCATTGATTACAAGCTCCGGTTTTATGCTATCAAAAACCTTATCAACAGACTCTTTGTTTGAAATATCAAGATTCTCCCTGTCCAAAGGGTAGAGTTCAAACTCGGATAAAACTTTCTTTAAAGCGGTTCCCACAATGCCGGAACCGGTAAGTAAAACACGCATATACTCTTTATGCCACGGTAAACACAAGATGTAAACTTGCTTTCATCTGAATTTTCAGTATAAAATACTCTAATGTGTTGAAAACATATAAACTTATATTATTACAGACAACATGGCCATAGAAATACAACCATTTGAAACAGAGGAACAGTTAACTCCGCGAGTGCATCCCGCAACACAACCAAATACGCGCATTGCTCTTGCAGAGCGACTCTTTAGCGACGGACACGTATCCGTTGAAGAGGCGGCGCATCTTACGGGTGAGCACCCTTCTGCACTGGAGGAGGCCTTTGAAAAAAAGGGTATCCTTCCAAGAAAAAAAATATTAGTTTGCGGAGGAGCGGGATTTATAGGAAGTAACTTTATACACTACATTTTGGAAAAATACCCTTACTACCACGTAGTAAACTACGACAAACTAACTTACGCGGGAAATCTTGAAAACCTGCGCAATGTGGAAAAAAGCCCTCGATACAAATTTATAAAAGGAGATATAGCTGATGGTGAAAAGGTAAACCAAGTTATACAGGATGAAAAAGTTGATTATGTGATAAATTTCGCGGCTGAAACCCATGTAACACGCAGTCTATTGTTCCGCGCCGATGAATTTGTTAGAACTAATGTGCTTGGAACTCATGCAATACTGGAAGCAGTAAAAAACAACAACCACGTAGAAAAGTTTGTACATATATCAACTGACGAGGTTTACGGCAGTCTCGCACTGGATGACCCAAACAGCTTCCGTGAGGACACAGCATTTGAACCTAATGTCCCCTATGCGGCAGCAAAAGCCGGAGGGGACCATATGTGCCGGGCTTATCACAACTCTTACAAGGTGCCTGTTATTGTAACCCATTGTTCTAACAACTACGGGCCTTTCCAGCACCCTGAGAAACTTGTACCAAACGCACTTTTCCGCTCTCTTAGAAACCAGCCAATAACACTGCACGGCAACGGACAGCATGTGCGTGACTGGATATTTGTACGCGACCACTGCAAAGCATTAGACCTTATACTGCACAAAGGCAAAATTGGAGAAGTTTACAACATAGGAGCTGATGAAGAAAAAGATACTAAAGAGATAGCGCTTACTGTTTTGCGTTCTCTTGGTAAATCTGAAAACCTAATAACCCTGGTAGATGACAGACCCGGAAACGACCTGAGATATTCTATAAGCATAGAAAAGATAGGAAAAGAGCTGGGCTGGAAGCCGGAAACTTCTTTTGAAGAAGGAATAGCGCTTACCATACAGTGGTACCAGAACAACTTAAGCTGGGTTGAAGCGATAAGAGAAAGAGATAAAGAGTTTAGTAAATATATATAAATGGAAAAGTCATACAAAAAAGTGGATACTCCGATTGAGGGGTTGAATATATACATTAATAAGATAGTCTCTGATGAGAGAGGGCATTTTTTAGATCTTGCAGAAACAGACAACCCGTCAATGGAGGATGTAAAACACCTGCACGCGTCTATTGCCACAACAAAACATATAGCACGCGGAGAGCACTGGCACTACAAGCTAACCGAACATTTTTATGTGATGGCAGGAACCGCACTTTTTATTCTTCACGATTATAACGAGAACTCCTCCACTCATGGCAAAACATACGCGCTAATTCTTGGGGACGGAAAAACAAAGCCTGAAACAGAGCTTGACTCTTACTATATGGATGAAGGAAAACTTGCACAGCTTGAAATACCCCCCATGGTGTATCACGCATTTATGCCCCTGACAGATGATGAGGCGGTGGTGTTTGTTTCCGGAAATTTCGGATACGACGCTGAAGATTACGGACGGGCAAAAGTTATAGATATTCCGGGAGTTAAAGATATTTTAAACAAGCTAAATATAGAATTATAAACATAATGCAACCTGCATTTACATAAAGCTACGGCGAGGTACTCAATTTTGCAGCCAATCGCTGCACTCTTGGGCAAAACTGGAATGAAAGCAATAATAACAGCGGCTACTACCAACCATCTGCGGCCGTTAACTCACATAAAAAACAAGCACCTTCTTGAGCTCGCGAATAAGCCGCTTATTTTCTATGCGATAGAAAAAGTTGTAAGCGCGGGTATTTCAGAAATAGGGATAGTTGTAAAAGAAGGAGATACTGAAATACAAAGAACAGTTGGCGACGGATCAAAGTGGGGCGTTAAGATAAAATACATTCCACAAATTGGAGGCGCAAAAGGGCTTGCCCACGCGGTTTACTGCGCGCAAAACTTTGTGGGCACTGAACCGTTTATGGTCTATCTGGGAGACAACATTATAAACGATGATATTTCAGTACTACGGGAAAAATTTGAAAAAGAAGACATAAATTGCCTTCTTAGTCTGGCGAAGGTACCCCGGCCCGAGCGTTTTGGGGTTCCCGAATTTGATAACAACGGCAAAATCCTGCGCATTGAAGAGCGACCAACAAAACCAAAAAGCGAATATGCTGTAGCGGGATTATATTTTTATGACAATAACGCGCACAAAGCTTACCCACACATAAAGCCAAGTTTTAGAGGAAGCTACGAAATAGCAGACCTGCATACCTGGCTCGCGCAAAATGGATACAACGTACAGTGGCAGGAAATACAGGGGTGGTGGAAAGACAGAGGTAGCGCGTTAGATCTTTTAGAGGGAAATTCTCTTGCTCTTGATAATATAGAAACAGGAAATGAAGGAAAGATTGAAAACTCAGTTTCTGTACAAGGAAGAGTGTGCATAGGAAAAGGCGCAAAGATAGGCGGCCGTTCTGTTATACGCGGACCGGTGGTAATAGGCGACCACTGTCTTATAAAAGACTCGTACATCGGGCCCTACACATCTGTGGGTAACAAAGTAGAGATGCACGGAGCGCATATTGAACACTCCATAGTATATGACGGCTCTGCCATAGCTACACCTCAGAAGATATCGGGAAGCATTATAGGAGAGAATAGTATTATAAGCGATGCCGAACACGAGACACCTAAAGGAACAAGGCTGATAGTTTCGGGGAATTCAAGTTTGAGTATTTAATATTTAATATTTAATTTATGTCTAAAGTTGACGTTTCTATAGTAGTAAATCATTATAAGAGTCCTAAGGTGCTGAAAATGGCGCTTGGTTATGTTAGAGACTGGAAAAGAGACTTTGAAAAAGCCGGCGGTTCGGCTGAAATTATAGTTACAGATTCAGAAACAATACCGGAAACAGTGGAAATTATGAACCAGCTCTTTCCTGATGTAATTTTTTTAAAAGAACCAAAAAACATAGGTTTTGGTAAATCTGTAAACCGTGCCTGGGATATAGCAAGCGGTAAATATATATTCACGATGAACGCGGATTTTGTAATCCCCCGCCCCAAAGAGCTAAACAAGCTTTTAAATTATCTGGAGAACAATCCAGAAGTTGGACTGGTAGGGCCCCGCCTACAAAATTTTGACGGCACGCACCAGCCATCAGCTTTTCGCTACTACACGCCGATGACAATATTTTACAGAAGGACCTTTCTAAAAAAACTCCCTCAGGCAAAAAACCATATAGATGCCTTTATGCTGAAACACCATGATAATTTAACAAAAGAACCTACTGAAATTGACTGGCTTATGGGCTCGGCACTTTTGACCAAAAGGGAATATTTAGATAAAGTCGGCTTTTTTGATGAAAGATATTTTATGTACATGGAAGATGTGGACCTGTGCAGAAGGTTCTGGGAAAATGGATACAAGGTGATGTACTATCCGGATTCAGTGATGCACCACTTCCATGGCGCTGCCAGCAGAAGCAGAAATATATTTAAAGCCGCGTTTAACAAATATACAAGAATACATCTTGTAAGCGCGTATAAATATTTCCGAAAGCATGGAACTTCCAAAAAAAGATACGGAGTATAAAAATAACCCCTCATAATGAGGGGTTATTTTAAAAGAACTTTGCAACTCCATGGACTTATGGATTTATGCCTAATTAAGAATATAAGCAAGCCTGTGAGCTTCGGTACCTACAAGCTCTGCTTTTTCAAAATGAGCTTTGAAAAATGAAAGTGCC
Organism: Candidatus Spechtbacterales bacterium; assembly: GCA_040879145.1. NCBI lineage: Bacteria > Bacillati > Minisyncoccota > Minisyncoccia > Candidatus Spechtbacterales > Candidatus Spechtbacterales bacterium. The sequence continues at coordinate 7,034 of JBBDKX010000028.1, forward strand.
GCAAGAGTAAAGCCACAAGTAATTGTCTGGCTTACTAGAAGTTCCGAAACTTCATCCAGGGTTACCCAGCCAATAACGCCGCCAAACTCCTCCCCCGAGTCCAGCTCAAGAAGAGACGGGTCGGGCGGAACAATTTCTGTCTGCACGGCATAGACAGGGACAGGAACAGAATCAAAAGCGGTGTCAGGAACAACGAAACCAATCAATTGCGTCCCTTTTGGATCACCATAACCGGTTTCTTCTGCAAGCTCCTCTACTGCTGTTACTTCGGTGTCACTAAGCGCGTTCTTGTTGAAACCACGCGGGGTCTCAAGAGACCAGACACCGTAATCATCAGGGTTGAGAACTTCATACGCCTCGTAAGGCCTGTCTGTCCTGCGAATGACTTCGCGGAAAGACCACTGAAGGGCCACGCGTACATTACCTTCGGAATCAATGCCCCATGGACATGTGCCGGCACCGTGGGATACCATAACAATCTTATCAAACTTAGGATTACCCTCTTCATCGCAAACGACAACATGCAAACGCGCGCCAAAACGCTCACTGATATAACCCTGATGACTGCTCTTCCAACCAGGTTCGAAATCAGAGTTTCTCTCCTGTACAGCACTCACTTCGCTAATTAACATCGGACGACCGCTAGGACGTGGCGGAATTCCATATATCATTTTCAAATCACTCATATATGCCTCCTTATATTATGCACATGAGCTGAGCATATACTACCACAACAAATAAGAACACGCAATAATTATTGCGTGTTCTTATTTGTTGTACAAAATTGTTTTAATTTAAGCTTAAGCTGCAACTTTTTGCGCTGACTTAGGCTGTGTTACGCGAATATTCAACTTATCTGCCTGCAACGTTATAGATACGCGGGCATTATCCTGTATATTCTTTTCTATAAGTTTTTTCGCAAGCGGATCCAGTATATGGCGTTGTATCGCGCGTTTAAGAGGGCGGGCACCGAAATTAGGGTCGTATCCCCTATCGGCAATAAATTCTTTAACACCTTTACCTATCCTTACTTTAATATCCCTGTCCGCAAGACGAGCAAGCATCACATCAAGCTGGATATCTACAATATCAGCGAGAAGCTTTTTACTAAGCGGGTGAAATATTATTATCTCATCAAGACGATTTATAAACTCGGGTTTTAAGCGATCCCTTACAGCATGCATAACTTTTTCACGCATTATGTTTTCATCCGCGCTTAAAGCCTCTTCCTTTCCCGTTTTTTCATCCATTGCATCAAACCCAAGCTTGCTTATATTCTTAATGTAATCGCTTCCAAGGTTTGAAGTCATAATTATAACAGTATTTCTAAAATCAACAGACCTGCCTTTTCCATCAGTTAAACGGCCGTCATCCATTATCTGCAAAAGAATATTGAAGGCCTCAGGATGCGCTTTTTCTATCTCATCAAGAAGAATAACGCTATACGGGCGGGTCTTTATCTTTTCTGTAAGTTGGCCCCCTTCTTCGTGTCCTACATACCCGGGAGGAGAACCTATCATACGGCTTACAGCATGGCGCTCCATATATTCACTCATATCAATGCGTACCATTGCGTTTTCGTCATCAAAAAGAAAATCAGCAAGAGCGCGTGCAAGCTCTGTCTTTCCAACTCCTGTGGGTCCCAAAAATATAAAAGAGCCTATGGGGCGGTCTGTTTCGCCTACTCCTGCCCTGTTGCGGCGTATGGCATTTGATATTGCTACTATCGCTTCATCCTGCCCGACTACGCGCTTGCGCAAATTATCCTCCATATGCGAGAGGCGTTCTATCTCTTCCTGGAGCATGCGAGCTGCGGGAATACCCGTCCATCGCGCAATAATGTTGGCTATGTCTGATTCATTTATCTCTTCGTGCATTATTCTGCCCTTTTTCTGCAATCGGGCAAGTTCTTTCTCTGACTCTGAGAGTTCCTCTTCTTTTTTAGGAATAACACTGTAACGGATTTCCGCCACCTTTTCTAACTCTCCTGCGCGTTCGGCAATATCAGCCATCTGTTTTTGCTCGTCTATATCTTTTTTAAGTTCGTGTATGTTTTCTATAAGGTCTTTTTCGTTTCTCCATTTTCTCTCTAAAGCACGCGCACGCTCTTTAATGTCCGCAAGCTGTTTTTCTATCTTTTGAAGATTGTCTTTTGAGCGTTTATCCTTCTCCTGTTTAAGAGCTTGCTTTTCTACCTCAAGGCGCCGTATTTCACGGTGAAGCTTGTCTAACTCCTCGGGCTGGCTCTCTATGCTAAGGCGAAGAGCAGAAGCTGCCTCGTCCATAAGGTCTACGGCTTTATCAGGCAAAAACCTGCCCGGCAGATATCTTTGGGAAAGCTTAGCGGCAGATATGAGCGCCGCGTCTGTTATACGCACACCATGGTGTACTTCGTATTTATCTTTTATACCGCGTAAAATAGCAACGGCGTCTTCAACACTTGGTTCAGCCACATATATGGGCTGAAAACGCCTTTCAAGTGCCGAGTCTTTTTCTATGTATTTTTGATATTCTTTAGTTGTTGTAGCTCCTATCGCATGCAACTCTCCACGCGCCAAAGCAGGCTTTAGAAGGTTTGACGCGTCTATTGAGCCCTCGGCCGCGCCGGCTCCCACAATGGTGTGAAGTTCGTCTATAAATAATATTATTTTTCCGGAGCTTTTTTCCACCTCTTTTAGCAGTGCCTTAAGACGGTCTTCAAATTCACCTCTATATTTTGTTCCGGCGACCAACGCGCCTATATCAAGAGCGAGAAGCTCCCTCTCCTTTAAAGACTCGGGGACATCTCCGTCTACAATACGCTGAGCCAAACCCTCAACTATGGCCGTTTTTCCAACACCTGCCTCTCCGATAAGTACGGGGTTGTTCTTTGTGCGTCGTGTTATTACCTGCATTAAACGCCTTATTTCATCTTCGCGCCCAATTATAGGGTCAAGCTTTTCTTTTCTTGCCATCTCTGTAAGATTACGCGCGTATTTTTCAAGAGCCTGAAATTTATCTTCGGGGTTAGGGTCGGTTATTCTTACGCCACCTCTTAGCTCGCTTAGTATTTTAAGAGTATTATCGTAATTAAGTTTTTTGGCGACATCGTGGCCTACTGTGGCTCCGGCTATCATACTCGCCTCTGTTAAGAGACTTTTTGCTTTGCAGTGTGTATCTACAATAGCGAGAAACAGGTGCTCCACGCTTATATATTCATCGGAGAATTTTTTTGCCTCTTCCCGCGCGCGCGCCAAAACCTTCGCAAGCTCCTGTGTAACATAAAGCTGCCCCATGGGAAGCGTCCCTATTGCGGGGCCCATTGGGGAAATTATTCTGGGAAATTTATCCAGTTCCGAATTTGTCCTGTGATCAAGAGCGTCTATGTCTATTCCGAATTTGTCCAAAATAGTACGGACAATACTGCCATCTTGTTTTAATAGCGCTACCAGTAAATGGAGTTCGGATACCTGTTGGTGGCTTTTGTCCTGGCTTATTTCCTGTGCCTTTTGTAATGCCTCCTGGGCATATTGAGTAAAATTTTGCATAATTTTTTATAATAATACTTCTACATAAAGTATACCACATTTTACCTGATTTAGCAATCTAAAGTCAAGAGTGCTAATATTTCGGCTGGCTCAATATCTTCTTTTATATTTCGACTCACGTACAGAATGTAATTTTTTTGTCTTTTCTTTTATTTGAGTCTCAGTCATATATAAAAATTAAATTATACTTTTAATTTTATTTACAGTGTATTCAATATCTTTTTGTGTGGTGCTCCTGCCAAGTGTAAAACGCAAACTACTTTTAGCGCAGGTGCTTCTACTTATTGCCTCTATAACGTGTGACGGCTCAGGAACACGCGCTCTACATGCCGAACCTCCTGACGCATAAATTCCATAAGAATCAAGTTCGGGTATAAGTGTTTCGGATTTTTTTCCCTCAAAACAAAAATTAACATTGTTTGGTATTCTGTTTTCGCGGGAACCATTTAAAAGAACTCCTGAAATACTATTTAATACTTTGGTAATGAAAAAATCCTGAAGTTCCCGCATCTTTTTTGATTCTTCTTCCATAATTTCCCCCGTCTCTTTTAAGGCCTCCGCAAAACCGACAATAGCGGGTATGTTTTCGGTACCTGAATGATATCCCCTCTCCTGATCTCCGCCTGTTATAACCGGAACCAAATCTATACCCTCTTTCTTGTATAGAAGCGCCGAACCTTTTGGTCCGTATATTTTGTGGCTTGATAAAGTCATCATATCCACCCCCAGGTTTTTTACATTTATATCCAAATAATTGGCCGCCTGCACTGCGTCAGTGTGGAAAACCAGCTTACAGCTTACAGCTTTTAGCTTATAGCTTTCAATCGCCTCCGCAATTTCAGCTATTGGTTGTACTGTTCCTATCTCATTATTTACGTATCCAATTGTTACAAGTACTGTGTTTTCTTTTATTGCTTCCTCTACTCGTTCAGACGAAACAAACCCGTCTTTGTTAACCGCAATATATGTAACCTCTGTTCCTTCTTTTTCCAATTCGCGACAAGTTGTAAGAACAGCGCTGTGTTCTATGTTTGTTGTAACTATGTGCGGATTTTTAAGCGCAGATGCTTTTACCGCACCGCGTATAGCCAGATTTATGCTCTCTGTGGCAGAAGCTGTAAAAATAACCTCTTTCCAATCAGCACCTATTAAATCCGCGATACTGTTGCGGGCAACATCTAAAGCGCCCTGAGCCTTTTGTCCGGGAATATGCAAAGAAGAAGGGTTATAAAACACGTCCGAAAAATAAGGCCGCATCGCTTTAAACGCCCGTTCAGATACCGGCGTTGTAGCGGCGTAATCAAGATATATACTTTTGTTAGAATTGCCGGAAAAGAGCATTT
>JBBDKX010000028.1:12003-16171 GCA_040879145.1 Candidatus Spechtbacterales bacterium
GTAGCGGCGTAATCAAGATATATACTTTTGTTAGAATTGCCGGAAAAGAGCATTTTTATTTTAACAAATATAAATTTGTCTCTTTATCAAATTCGCGGTGTATTTTCCCTTCGCCAACGCCTATATACACCTCCGCGGTTGCTGAAATCACACATCTTATAACATGTCCGCCGATGGTGCTCATATCAGACCGGCCAAAAACTCCGTGCGCGTGACAAAAAGGTTTGCCGTCCTTTATGGCAATATTGCCTGAAATATTTAATATTTCCACAAACTCCACAAAAGCAGAGGTGTCGTAATCCTTCTTGTCCAAATTAAAATACGCGATCTCCAGCTCTTTTGCGGAGCCAATTGACTGAATCCATCCGTTTTCTATTTTGTTAGCAACGCAAAAATCCTGAACAGAAGATATAAACTCTTCTCCGGGGTCCAGGCGCAGAATGTAAGAATTATCTGACTTTTTAATTAACTCCATATTATTCAACCACTATTACCCCCCCGCGGGTCGCCCTTATGTGGTTATGATAACGCCAGTTCCCCGCTTCGTTAAAAGTAAATGACCAGCTTTCACCGGGAGATATTTCACCGCATGCATCAAACATTACCTTGCCTGTACCACAATCGGATATATTTGAATTCGGATATATTGTGTGCGTGGGGTGTATATTTGTTGCGGGCCACATAGCGGAAGAGCTTTCATTGATAAACACAACTGTAGTTCCTAAAGATATGGTTATGTTTTGAGGAGAATACCCGGAATCAGTATAAGTTATTACAACATCCTCTCCTGTATTTTCTATTTGTTCTTCCTGTGTGTTGTTTTGAGAAACCTCAGGAACTTCCGCGGAGTTATTGCCGGCCACAAAGAAAACGACAACACCAAGAATGAGTAATGCTAAAGCGAAAATTAAAAATCTTTTATTCATACTTATTAAATATTAATTGTACCTACCTTTATATTATACCAAAATTAAGAACCTATAAACCTAAAACCAGAGATTATGTCCAAGTTCGACGAAAATAAAAAGAATATACAAAAAAACAAGGGCTATGCCTTCTTTTCTGTTTAAAAAGTCTTTTGTTCTTAAAAAGTAAAAGCCCGCAAGCATGGTGGCAGCTAAAAATATACCACTTATCCAAAATATGCCGCCCTCTATGGTTATCGGCTTAATAAGTACGGTAATCCCTAAAATAAGCGTCGCGTTTATAACGGCGGAGCCCAAAAGATTACCTAGGCTCATATCTCCCTTGCCCGAAGAGGCGCTGCTTATCCCAAAAACTAACTCCGGTAGGCTTGTTCCTATGCCTATAACAAATATACCTATCAAAGCCGCGGGTATACCCATGTCTATGGATATATTTTCAGCTGCCCACACAACAGCATAAGCGGCCGCGAGTATCACAAAATTGCTCACACTAAACATAAAGAAATTTTTAAAAAATTCCCTGAGAGATACGCTTTTTTTATCCTTTTCAGCTTCAGGGGTATTTAAATCGGATACACCGTTTCTTTTTTGAAGCGTCTCCTTAACGTTAAAGAGGCGCGCCGTATTCCATGAGAACAAAACTAAAAGAATTAACCCATCCAATCTGCCAAGCGAACCATCCAGCATTAAAAACAGAGGCGACATTATAAGAGTAAAGTTAAAAAACCTGCGCTTCAAAAAATGGTCATGATCATCCACACTTACCTTTAATGCTATAACAGCTACAAGACCCATTATAAGACTTAAGTTAACTATGTTTGTACCTAAAATATTTCCCAATACTATTTCAGGGCTATTTGAAAAAGCGGCGTTTATTCCAACAGCGAGCTCCGGAATGCTTGTTGCAAATGCCATTAATAAAAAGGCTATAACAAAATCTGAAACACCAAGATACCTCGCCATAACACCAAGCGAGCGGACAATATAAGTTCCGCTTTTTACAAGAAAATATATTCCCAAAGCAAGGACTACAATATATAAATAAGTGTCGTACATATATTTAAGTATACCAAAAAGCCCCTTGTTTCGGGGCTTTTATTTACTCTGCTGATTTTTTTATCTCTTCCAACGCTTTATCTTTTCCGTGGAAGTTTTTGACTTTAACCCATTTTTTAGGCTCAAGTTCTTTATACCTTTCAAAAAAGTGGCGAATCTTATCCCGTGTAGCAGAATCCAAATCTTCCACATCCTCTATACCCGCATAAAAAGGATCAACTTTTTTTGTAGGAACAGCAAGTATTTTGTGGTCTATACCGCTTTCATCTTCCATTTCAAGCATTCCAATAGCACGAGATGGAATCACAGTTCCGGGATGAACGGGATATGTGGATAATACCAACACATCAGTGGGGTCGCCATCGTCCGCTTTGGTATGGGGAATAAAACCGTAATTAAAAGGATAGACCATACTTGAATAAGCAAAGCGGTCTACAAATATAGCCCCTGAGTCTTTATCTATTTCATATTTAACAGGAGAACCTTGCGGTATCTCGACAACTACATTGAAACCCTCAGGAAAATTTTCTCCGCGTGGTAACTTTTCTAATAACATACTTCTATTTTAGATTTAATTATCATTATTAACGACTTTTATATCATACAAAATAAAAGAGTTGCTGTCCACTAAGTCTTTTTATTTGCTGAGGATTTGTAATAAAAAAATAAATACCCCCAGTTGGGGGTATTTATTTTTTTATTGGATCAAAGAGTTCTTATTCTCTCCTTTCCATTGGTCGAGCTTCGTTCACGGTAAGACTTCGTCCTTCGAAGTCTTTTCCGCTCCACATTTCCTCTGCAGCTTGTGCTCCTTCATCGTCTTTCATTTCCACAAACCCAAAGCCCTTTGAACGACCGGAAAACTTGTCCTTAATGATCACTGCTGATTCTACTTCACCTGCCTGGCCAAAAGCCTCGGCAAGTTCCTCTTCAGTGGTCTGATAAGGTAGTCCTCCTACAAATAATTTCTTAGCCATTTTCTCGTAGTGAGTTTAACACTTATTAAACTTGTAATAACTTTCGTTTTAAGCGACCGGCGGCCCGAACCTTATATGGTCTGGAGCCTTTTCTCGTTTTACATAAGAGTATAAAAACCTTACAACTACGAGAACCTTACAACGAACAAAATCAGTATAACATATCTAAAAATAAAAGCAACCTCCTGTGCTTGAATTCTAACCTGAAATTCAACGATCCGTAACAAAATCTACACCCGCTCGCCTCGGCTCCCTCGGCGAAGCGGGCCGGCGAGGACTACCGGGCGCACCGAAACCCAACGGCAATGGTCGTATCAGAAGGCGCATGGCCTAGGTACGCCGCGAACTACCCACAACGGCGCCCTTCCAAGTCCTTCCAAGTTCGATCCCGAGTTGGGTCGGGTTGATGATCTTACCGCCTTCAGTGCGTGCCATATTTTCACTACTCCTTGTGTGCTATGAGATAACTGTTGGCCTCCACGGTGGTTGCGTCCGCATCCGCTAGCCTTTGCGCCCACTGGAGAGTTACGTTGCCCGCAGTACCGCCATTCACTATGACAGCGTTAAGGATGGCTGGGACTCTGCTACCAGCACCGATGCCCCCAAAGAACATGGTCGTACCCACCGCCCAGTTACCGTCGAACTTGCTATTGGTCGCCGCATCGTCGGATATCCCTACGCCACCGAACTTCAACGTGGCCCCACTAGGAACTGCAAGCGTCACACGAAGATCCCCGTCAGTGTGATCGGAGATATAAAAAAGTACGAACGTTACAAAATAAGTCTCGTTCGCCCCAATAGCGAAAGTCAGTTCATCGTCGTTCTGTACGGTCGCAGAATTCGTGAGGGACTCGTCGACCGTCTTACGGACAATGGTCGGCCCGCCACCATCCACATACTGCTTCGTTGCAGCCCCCAGGGCTGTTGTAGGATCCGCGGAGAGTGTTAATGCTCCGGTTAGTGTTCCTCCCGCAAGCGGTAGATAGTTTGAAGCAGTTAGAGTATCTGAGATTTCAGAGTCTCCCCATGTAAAGCCGAGAGTTCCTGTTCCCGCGAGTTCTCCTTTCTCTATGGCAGAGCCGAGGAGAGATACATTGGCGCTTAAGGCTCCGTCTGCTACTGTTGAGCTTGCTCCTATGGTTAGAGTATCTGAAATTTCAGAATCTCCCCATGTAAAGCCGAGAGTTCCTGTTCCTACGAGTTCTCCCT
>JBBDKX010000029.1 GCA_040879145.1 Candidatus Spechtbacterales bacterium
GGTTTATCTCTTTAACTTGTGCTGAGGCTCCCGAAGCATCTTCATCTATTACCCTGTAATCTCTATAAAATTGATTAAATTCCTGCGCCAGCTCATATACATAAGTTGCAAGACGATGCACCTGGTAATCGCGCGCTATATCCTCTACTATCTCAGGAAATATTATAAGTTTACGAATGAGCTCAAGTTCGCCCACGCCATTTAAAACTTCCAGCTCTTTTTTCTTTATCTCACTTGTTGCTTGTTGCTTGTTGCTTGTTGCTTTGCGCAATATGGAACATATTCGCGCATGTGTATACTGAATATAATATACAGGATTTTTTTGCGACTGCTCGCGCGCAAGTTTAATATCAAATTCCATCTGGCTGTCAAGAGATTTTGTAATGTAAAAATACCTTACAGCATCAAGGCCCGTCTCTTCTATAAGGTCTCTAACAGTAACTATAACCCCTCTTCTCTTAGAAAGCTTTTCTCCTCCCTTTAGGCGCACAAACTGAGCTATCAACACATCCATATTTTTTATACTCAACATCTGCAGAGCCGCGTTCATTCGGCGCAAGTGTCCGTGATGGTCGGCGCCCCATACATCTATAAACTTATCAAATCCGCGCCGCGCTTTATTACGATGATAGGCAATATCGGTAGTAAAATATGTATTTTCCCCGTTACCCCTTACTAAAACCTGGTCCTGCCTGTCTCCATATTTGGTTGTCTTAAGCCATAAAGCGCCTTCGTTCTCGTATGTGAGCTTTCTTTTTTTAAGTTCACGCAAAACAGATGAAACTTCTCCTTTTTTGTATAAACTCTCTTCTTCAAACCAGACATCAAATACAACCCGAGCCTCTTTTGTCAAAAAATCCTCAATATCCTTTTGTATTTTACCGGACATAAAATATCCGGCCGCACTATAACTTTTATATCGCTTTAAAGACTTTGAGTTTTCTTTTATTTTTTTATCCAAATAAGGCCCTTTGTAGGATGTTCCATTTCCCAACACTGTCTTGCCAAGCTCTTTTATTTGCGCGCTTTGGCGCGCGTTATTAACATAGTATTCCCTGGTAACTTTATATCCGGCAAACTTAAGAATATTTGCCAGAGCATCACTGTAAAAAAAGGTGCGCGCGTGCCCGACATGAAGCTCTCCTGTGGGGTTTATAGATCCAAACTCTATGTTGAGTTTTTTTTCTTTTCCAAAATTAACTTCTCCAAAGTGATCAGAATTAAAAACCTTCCAAAGTAAATTTTTTAACCGATCAGGGGCTATATAAAAATTTATAAACCCCGGAGGCGCCACCTGAATGTCCGGAAATGTTTTAACGAGACGCTCATCCGCAAGAAGCTCTTTTTGAATTATTTTAGCTATGGTTTTTGGCTTTCTTCCCGATGTAGAAGCAATTTGCATAGCAATAGAGGCAGAGTAATCTCCCTGCCCCGCTCTGGTTGGTGTTGTTACTTTGGGCCTGGGAATCTTAACATCGGGGAGTTCTCCCCTTTTTTGCAGATTATTAACCGCCCTTTTAACACTAGTTTGTACTTTATTTCTTAACATATTTAAGCTTTACACTTCTTGTATTTTAGCACATTTAACAGTTCAATTGTAAGATTTTGTTTTTCTGTTATGATACGAATGTCAGGATTAGAGCCTGACCTAAAAACATGAAAGATTACGCGCGAAACAAAAAAGCCTTCTTTGATTACGAAATACTGGAAAAATACGAAGCGGGACTAAAGTTAAAGGGTTACGAAACGAAGGCGGTAAAGAAAAATCTTGTCAGTTTACAGGGTGCTTTTGCTGTGATAAAAAACGGAGAGGCATTTATTACAAATATGAAAATAGCTCCTTACCAAGAACCGAATATTCCCGGTTCTTATGACGAAACAAGGGCGCGCAAGCTCCTTTTGCATAAAAAAGAGATAGAAGAATTATACGAAAAATCACAGCAAAGGGGCTTGACTTTAGTGCCACTTAGATTGTATAATAGGAATGGTTTAATTAAGGCAGAAATAGCTATAGTTAGAGGAAAAAAGAAGCACGACAAGAGAGAAACCATCAAAAAACGGGAGGATGACAGGAATATAAGGAGAACATTAAAAAGATAGCTCGCGAAGCGAGTAAAATATGGGGATGCACAGGTTCGCTAAGTTAATATCTGTGCAATTTGCAGGCTGAGCCAGGCTACATTATGCTCGTAAATCTTTTGTAGCACCCTTTAAGTGCAAACTTAATGGCGCAGGTAAAGAACGCTTTTAGCGCTCCTACTCCTGCATTAGCTTACGCTTAAATACCGTAAGCCGCTGTTGTGCGTGACTCCGATGCCGTGCTAACAGCGTCACACTATCGGATTAGCTATTTGGCCTTCCCGTCCAACTAGTGAACTTTAGGGATCGAGTCTAAAATGTTTTGTTCATTTTATAGTTTTAGTCTTTAAATAAAATAAATGTCCTATGCCTGTAGAGTAGTTGCATTATATTTTCTTACACGTGGGTTCGATTCCCACCATCTCCACTATGCAATAAGTT
>JBBDKX010000030.1 GCA_040879145.1 Candidatus Spechtbacterales bacterium
TTTTGTCACATACGTAGATTATACAGAAAAACAGTAATATACAAATAAGCACCCACTAGGGTGCTTTTATCTTTGAATGCCATGGACTAAGCGGAGCCAAACTTTCTTTTAAGTAGCTCTCGGAAGCGCAAAAGCTTGGTTCCCGTCAGGGATTTTGCGCTGAGAGGCAGTGGCGGATTTTCGCTGGAAAAATCCGACCGCGGTACTTAAAAGGAAGGTTTGGTGGAGCGCCTATTTCTTCTCCGCAATCTCCTTAACCACCCTCTCAACAAAGCCCTCAACCTTCATGGTCCCTTCGTCTCCCTTTTCACGGTCACGTACTGCAACCTCTCCCGCCTTCTTTTCCTTTTCGCCCACTATCAAAAGATAGGGGAGTTTTTTTGTTTCACCATTCCTTATTTTTTTACCAAGCGATTCCGATTCGTCGCAAATATCTGCGCGCACTCCGGCATCCTGTAGTTTTTGCATAATACCTCTTCCATAATCGTTAAACTTATCACTAACTGGTACTACCCATACCTGGTCAGGGGAGAGCCATAAGGGAAATGCGCCCCCGAAGTGTTCTATGAGTATCGCCATAAAGCGCTCATAAGAACCGAGAATTGCTCTGTGTATCATAACAGGAGTTTCCTCTTCTCCTTTTTCGTTTATATACGTAAGTCCAAAACGTTTTGGCATATTGAAGTCCAGTTGTATGGTAGCAAGCTGAGTTTCGCGACCCAAAGAGTCTTTAAACATATAGTCTATTTTAGGTCCGTAAATGGCTGCTTCTCCCTCAATTTTTTTTGCGTCCAGTTTTAACTCCTTTGAAATATCTTCAAGCATACACTCGGCTTTATCCCAGTCCTTGGGTTCTCCTATGTATGCCTCCGGAGTTTGGGGATCCCGCACAGATAATGAAACCCAATGGTCGCCCCACAAGCCAAGTCCTTTGTAAAACTCTTCTATTATCTTACCTATATTTTTTGCCTCCTCTTTAATTTGCTCTACGGTGCAAAAAATATGCCCGTCGTCCACTGTTATTGCGCGCACTCTAGTTAGACCTCCTATTTCTCCGGGCTTTTCATCCCTGTATTGCATTGTGCTTTCTATGTAGCGTATTGGCAGGTCGCGGTAGCTTCTCATTTGCGACGCGTAAATTTGAGTATGGTGCGGGCAGTTAACGGGTTTCATAACAAAATCTTCGTAATGCCCCTTTACCTGTAAAAGCTCATCACCAAATTTATCTGCATGCCCCGATGTTTCATAAAGCACCCTTTTTGCTATATGCGGTATGCTTACCGGCTGGGCTCCGTATTTTTTACTTATATCCGTTACCGCTTTTTGCAACTCATTCCTTATAATGGTGCCTTTTGTTGTAAACAGGGGAAGGCCGGAACCCACAAGGTCAGAGAAGGTGAACAGGTCCAGTTCTTTGCCCAGTTTTCTATGGTCTCTTTTTGCGGCTTCTTCAAGCCACTCCAAGTGTTCTTCAAGTTCTTTTTTAGTTTCAAAAGCAACTCCGTAAATACGAGTGAGCATGTCCTGCGTTTCATCACCACGCCAGTAAGCCCCCGCAACCCGCATTAGTTTAAAAGCATCAGCGGGTAGGTTTTTTGTGCTTTTGACGTGTCCTCCACGGCACAAATCAAGGAATTGGCCTGCCTCGGCTTTAGACGGGTCGCCTGTGTGAACCATACCTACCTTTTTGTCTTCCTTTTCCAGTTCACCTATAAGATCAAGCTTATATTTCGCTCCTTGTTCTTTGAAATATTTTTTCGCTTTTTCCGCGTCCCACTCCTCTTTTTTAAACTCAAGACCCTGAGATATTATTTTTTTCATCTCCTTTTCTATCTTGGCAAGGTCCTTTTCTCCAATCTCCGCATTTCCAAAATCATAGTAAAAACCGTTATCAATAGCCGGTCCTATGCCCAGCTTTGCATCCGGATAAAATTTCAAAACCGCCTGCGCCAATACGTGTGCAAAAGAGTGTCTAATTTGTTCTAAGTTCTGAGGCATGAATTTTCAATTTTAAATTTCAAATTTTAATTTAATTTCTTAATGTTCCAATGTTTTAACCTGCCTGCCGGCAGGCAGGAATTCAGTCATTTAAAATTGTTTTGAAATTTGAAATTTGAAATTTTTTCTTGCTGTATACTAAATACTATATACTAAATACTGCGCGAATTACAATTCTCTTATATTATCGCAAATCAACTTCACCTCGCCATCTCTTGAGTTAAGCTTTCCCTCCGCCAGTATTGGCTTATTTGATTCAATAATATGTCCCTTGCTTTTTGTGAGCTCGGGAAACACCACTGCCTCTATTTTGCCACTTAGGTCTTCAAGTCCGACAAACATCATCGATTTATTGTTCTTAGTTATTATTTTTTTTGTGCTTGTTACTATCGCGCCTATTTGCACTGTGTACATTATATTGTTTGCGATAACACTCGCAATAGGCATCGTTTGCGATAGTTTTTCAGCATGTTCTTCCAAAGGATGGCCCGTTACATAAAAACCAAGTAGTTCTTTTTCCCACTCCAGTTTTTGCTGTTTTGTTGCCTGTTCGCTATTTTTTAAAGTTAGCTTAGATGCCGTTTCTGCTTCGCTTCCCGCAAATAAGTTAAACTGTCCGGAACTCTCGGCCGCCTTATGTTCCCTTGAGTAAAGTAGAAGGTTTTCCATGTTTTCCAGCAACTGGCCGCGCTCTCCAAATTCCTCCGTAGCTCCGGATTTTATGAGATTTTCAAGAGATTTTTTATTTAAATCTTTTGACAGAACTCTTTCCAGAAAATTTTCTAAAGATTCAAATTTGCCGTTAGTGTTTCTCTCTTCAATTATTTCGTGCACTATATTACTTCCCACATTTTTAATGGCCGCCAACCCAAAACGTATGGCATTATCATTTACAACAGTGAAGTTCTCATCACTCTCGTTTAAAGAAGGTGGCAGAATCTCTATTTTCATTCTTTTGGACTCTGTCATTATTACAGCCATTTTATCCATATCTCCGGCCTCCGCCGTAAGAATCGCACACATATAGTCGGTAGGGTAGTTGGCCTTCATGTATGCTGTTTGGTACGCGACACGTCCGTAGCAGGCGGCATGGGCTTTATTGAATCCGTATCCCTGGAATGGCTCAAATAACTCCCATATTTTTTCAGCCTCTTCGCTCGTCATTCCACTGTGCTCCTGGCATCCCTTAACAAATATCTCATGCTGTTTTGCCATCTCTTTTGGTATTTTTTTACCTACCGCTTTTCTAAACTTATCAACGGTCTCCCAGTTGTATCCGGCCAACTCCATAGCGGTAAACAGCAAATCATCCTGATAAACCAAAATACCATAAGACTTTGCAAGAAACTCCTCGGCTTTGGGGTGGAAGTACTGTATAGGACTTTTACCTTGTTTGCGGGCAATATACTCAGGAATGTTGTTCATTGGTCCGGGGCGATAGAGCGCTATCATTGCGTTAATATCATGTATTGTTGTGGGCTCCAGTTCCATAAGATACCTTGTCATACCCGACCCGTTTAACTGAAAAAGTCCTTCTGTTTCACCCCTTGTCAGCATTTCAAAAGTTAGCTTGTCATCAAAGGGAATATCTTCAATATCAATATCAACACCTTTCCTTTTTTTAACCAAATGCACAGCGCTTTCCAGTATCGCCAAGTTGCGAATTCCTAAAAAATCAAATTTTAAAAGGCCAACACCGTCTTCGCCTACTGTATACATATCGTATTGGGTAACATAATCACCACTTCCTTTGGGGTCAAGTTGCAGGGGTACATATTCAACAAGTGGCTTAGGAGATATAACAACACCGGCGGCATGCACCGAAGCATGGCGAACTGTACCTTCAAGTTTTTTTGCTATATCTAACAGTTCTTTGGCATCTGTGTCTTGTTCATAGATATCTTTTAGAGACGGCTCAATCTCAAGTGCGTGTTCTATGGTCATTGGAAATCCCTGTGAGCCCATAGGTATTAACTTGGCAATGCGGTCTCCAAGCTCGTATGGTTTGCCCAACGCGCGCGCTACGTCGCGCACCGCTCCGCGCGCCATCATGGTCCCAAAAGTGCCTATTTGCGCCACGTTTTGTGAGCCGTATTTTTGTTTAGTGTACTCTATTACCTCCTGCCTTCTGTTGTCCGCGAAATCCATATCTATATCGGGAGCTGAGGGGCGGTAAGGGTTTAAGAATCGTTCAAACGGAAGCTGAAAATCTAGCGGGTTAACATTAACAATGCCCGATAAATAGGCAACAAGTGATCCGGCAGCCGAGCCACGCACAGTTGTGTAAATTTCTTTTTCGCGCGCGAATCGCAGAATGTCGGCTACAGCCAAAAAATAAGGAGAATAACTTTTGTCAGATATAATTTTAAGCTCATATTGGCGTCTTTTTTCGACTTCAGGGTCTTTATCCAACCCGCGCTCTTTCGCTCCTGCCAGGGTAAGCTCATCAAGCATTTGGTCTGCTGTTTTTCCGGGTTCAAGTTCAAAGTTCGGAAATATAAATTCCCCGAGAGTAAGTTCTAAGTTACATTGTTCTGCTATCTTTTGTGTATTTTCTATAGCGTCGGGCCATTCTTTAAACTTTTCCTCCATCTCCTCTGGAGTGCATACAGAAAAATCATCATGTTTTAGCGTGAGTCTTTTTTCATCATCTATTGTGTTGCCGGTTTGAATTGCAAGAAGTACGTCGTGCGCGTGTGAGTCCTCTTTGCGATTATAGTGAGAGTCTTGTGTCGCAACAAGAGGCAAGTTAAGTTCGCGGGCAAGTTCTGCTAAAAGGGGAGTAACCTTGTTTTGGTCCGGAGTATTGTAATGCTGTTGTAGCTCTATATAGTAGTCTCCGGAGGCAAAAATATCCGCGTACTCTCGCGCAATTTTTTTTGCATCTTCTTTGTTGTTTTTTAAGAGCGCTTGTGACAGCTCGCCCCCCAGGCATCCGGAAAGACAAATAAGACCCTCGGAATACTTGCGCAGCAGTTCTTTATCTATGCGGGGCTTGTAGTAAAACCCTTTTAAGTTCGCTTCCGTTACCAGCGCTATTAGGTTTTTATATCCCTTTTCATTTTTTGCAAGAAGTATTAAATGATTATAACCTCCCGGATTACCGCCTTGTTTTTCGTGCATGTTATCAACAACATATGCCTCAAACCCTATTATCGGTTTTATATCCCGCCTTTTTGCCTGCTGGTAAAATTCAACAGCGCCGTATAAATTGCCATGGTCTGTAATTGCCACAGAGTCCATGCCATTCTCTTTTATAAAATCCAAAAGCTCTCCTGTTTTAGAGAGCCCATCGAGCAATGAGTAGTGGGTATGAACGTGAAGATGTGTGAATTTTGGTGAGTTCTTTTCGGACATTGCATTCATTTTACACTATTTAATTTCCAATTTCCAACCCGTCCTCCTGGCAAGGTCCGACCTCGCCAAGAGGCGTTAACACGCCAGTCGGTTGGCGTGTTAAAATATATTCATGGCCATTGATTTTAATTACGAAAATAAATTGCGTGAAAAATACGGCTACCCGCCCGCCTCGGCTTCGCCTCGCGATGGCGTGCGTGACCTATGTATAGCAGGGCTGGACGAGGTCGGGCGCGGGCCTTTGGCGGGACCTGTGACTGTAGGCGCTTTTGTGTTTTTAAACAACCCAAAAGGAGGGTTCGACCATCCTTTGGGGTTGTTACGGGATTCAAAATTATTGAGCGCGAAACAAAGAGAAAAATTATACGAATATTTTTGCGAACTTAAAAAAGGGGGGAAAGTGGATTTTGCGACTGCTTCGGTTTTTCCCCGCACAATAGATAAAAAGCACATTCACCACGCTACAGCCTTGGCAATGCAAAGGGCGGTGCAAAAGCTGGACAAAAAACCGGACTACGCTTTGATAGACGGCTTTAGATATCCGGGCAAAATTTTAAAGGAGGTTGAATATTCAACCATGCCAAAAGCGGATAATCTAATACCCTCAGTTGCGGCAGCTTCAATTGTGGCAAAAGTAAAAAGGGACGCGAGTATGGTGCGTTACCATAAAAAATATCCCCAGTACCGCTTTGACTTACATAAGGGTTATGGAACAGAGTTACATTATAAAATGCTCAAAAAGCACGGTCCCAGTCATATACACAGGCAAAGTTTCAGGTTATATTAAGCACAGCACAAAAGGAGGTTATTGCTATGAATACATTTCCAATAGGATTGATAAGACTGCTTTACCACTCTATCATGGCTGTATACTACGCAGCTGTAGGCAATGAGGCCAAAAAAGAAAAACATGACAAAAAAATAGAAGAATTGAAAAAATTATAGCACCTCAGGAACAAAACCCGCAATTTGCGGGTTTTCTTTTTATAGTTTTTTGTTTTTTATAACTTTGGCGAGGAAAGTTTAACAACAGAATATTTGCAAGTTTAGTATATTTAGGACCATAGATGCACAACCTCATCCTTAAAAACTGGAGTTTTTAAGGATGAGGTTGTGAGGAGTTGTTTTATAAGCAGTTGCATAAATGTCATGAATGTAGTAATATGATGCATTAGCACGTGAAAGTCAAAAAAGAAGGAGTGCTGAAATGAAAACAAATAAAGTGTTGCGATTCTTGTTTATTGTTCGGCGGATTTTCTTCGGAAACCGCAGGCGCCTGCGCAAGTTGCGCGCAATAGTTTATGCCGATGACTTTGCCAAGCGCTCGGGTCTTCCCCTCCGCATCGTCGGCGAGCCGCGTTTCACCCGTTTTATCTTCGTTCCCACCATAAGAACGATGACTGTGTATTTTGTAAGGGGGCAGTTTACATTCTCGTCTGCCCAAACAGCTGAGGGGCAGTTTACATTCTCGTCTGCCCAAACCGCTGAGGAAAATCTGGAAGAACTCCGAGAGTTTATTGAAGTCTCCATTCCTCCCATTCCTAGTGTAGAGTACTTAGTGAAGCTCTGGTAGGGGACAATAGAACCTAATTGAAAAACCCGCATTTGCGGGTTTTCCTTATATAATTTTGACTCCGCACCTCATCCTTAAAAACTGGAGTTTTTAAGGATGAGGTGTTATACTGGAAATACTGCAAAAAATAAACTACATCTTATTTGTAAGGCTAAAGCTTTTATATGACTAATAAATTGAAAACCGCAAAACAAATGGAGCGCCATATTAAAGGTATAGCTAATCATTATCGTATTAAAATACTTTTGACAATCGCGGAACATCCAAAGATAACACTTGAAAAAATAGTGGAGATATTAGAGGCCAATGAGAATACAATAGGCGAGCACACAAGGCGTTTGTATGCCGCGGGGCTTATACAAAAGAAGTATCGCGACAAATTTGTAGAACACACCCTTTCACCTTATGGGCAGGTTTTTGCAAAATTTTTAAAACGATTTCAGGAGATGTAAAAAAGTAAATTTTACGAGACAAAATAAGCTTTACCCACCCACCTCATCCTTAAAAACTGGAGTTTTTAAGGATGAGGTGTTATGCCGGAAGTATCGCTTAAAACAAAAAGCGATATCTTTCAGATATCGCTTTAATATTTTGAGAACTACTCGGTGCACAGATGCATGGTTTCTATGTGCAAGTTCTTAAAACCGTCTACCCATCTTACGTGAAAAACATCAGCTTCTCTTTCAATCATTGCTGTGAAGGCCGTAAAAAGATTGTCATAATCATAAACATTTGCTGTGCCCGGCAGGCAGGAACTTTCAGGATTGTTTTCGTTGTATTCTACCTTGGCCAAATTTATGTATCCGTAAGAATTAGCAGGCATATCTTCTGCAGCTACAGTACCCTTAACTAAAGGAACAATGGTAATTTCTGCGGATGCACTTGCTCCGTTATGTTTTTCTCTAAGCGTAAGATTAAATAGTAGGCTCCCCGCTACAAACACTGTAAGCATTGCAAGTATGACGCGTGCATTTTCGCTCATTTTTTTCTCCTTTGTCCAAGATATTTTTGAACGCTACGCGAGCAGCATTCAGAACTTCCTGTATAGTATGATAGATATTTTTTTTGTCAAGCAACATATTGACATCAATATGCTAAAATGCTAATATGCCATATATGAGAACAACAATAAAAATAAATGATAAAATATATAAAGCCGTGAAGCATCAGGCCGCAGAAACAGGCGAGAGCATATCTTCTATTATTGAAGACGCGGTAAAATTCCAGGTGTTGGAGGACCTTGCCGATACTGAAGCGATAAAAAAGCGCGAGAGCGAACCAAAAACTGACTTCAAGCAATTTGTAAACGAACTAAAAGAGGATGGCCTTATTTAAAGTTGAGATCTCTCGTTCGGCCCAAAAAGAGATACGCAAAATACAACCCCCGCATCGCAAGAGGGTTGTTTCAGCTATATTAAAACTCGTAAAAGAACCGCGTCCCGCGGAATGTCAAAAAATAAGAACCTTTGACAACAGTTATCGCATCCGGGTTGGAGATTACAGGGTAGTTTATATAGTGCATGATGATGAAAAGGTTTTAACCATCATAAAAGTCGGACACCGCAGGGATGTTTATAGAAACATAAGCTAAACCTTATTAGTTTGCCTTATTCTTGCATTTTTGATAAAGTTATAGTAAAGTATATAAAAATTGAGCATGGCTCCCCGCACAGCATTTTGCCTGTTGTGGGCAGTGGCACGCTCTCGACAGGAAAGGGCTATTCGCCCCCGTGTGCCACAAGATTTTTACAAACTTTTTAAATAAAATCAAATTTAATTATTTTTTATAGGCAAAATGTGTGCGGGATGCTCATGGTTTGTAAGCTTACGCTTCACCACGGGCTCGCGTTTACTAACAAACCATGGCAGTTCCAAAACAGAGAAAAACCAAATCACGCCAAGGAAACAGAAGATCTCATCATAAGTTGAGTAGAGTTTCTTTGGTTGGGTGTGAAAAGTGCGGACAACTTAAGCTATCTCACAATATTTGCGAGAATTGCGGTACATACAAAGGCAGAGAGTATGTGGATGTTTTGAAGAAAATGACAAGGCGTGAAAAGAAAGCGAAAGAGAAAGAGCTGGAAACACAAGGACAGGAGGCAGCTCCTATGAGTATGGAAGAACTTTCTAAAAAATAAAACGCGCGCCTGCGCGCTTTTAGTGTGTAGTGGGGGGTGTAATTACTACTATCTACTATTCACTATCTACTTTTATAAAATATGGCATCCAGACACTTAGCACGTTCAATTGCAATGCAGACTCTTTTTGAGTGGGATTTTTGGGGTAAAAACGCAGATAAGGTTGAAGAGTTTACCAAGCAGAACATGGAGGAGTTTGGACCCGGACTTGAAGAGGAAAAAGCTTTTATAAAGCGGCTGATAGATGGCGTGTTGGAGCATGTTGATAAAATAGACGCGATAATAGAAAAAACCGCGCCGGAGTGGCCAATAGACCAGATAAACCTTGTAGATAGAAATGTTTTGCGCCTGGGCATATATGAACTGCTTTGGGGACCAAGAAAGGAGGTTCCGCCAAAGGTTGCAATTAACGAAGCTATAGAGTTGGCTAAAAATTACGGAGGAGATAGTTCCGGAAGGTTTATCAACGGAGTTATGGGCACCATATACAGGGAGATAGGGGAGCCGGAAAAAGAGCAGCAGACAAAGGATAAAGAGGAAAAAAGTGAGGATAAGATTGATGATAAAAATAATTCAAAAGATAATAAAGAATAATACGCATTTTACTTCATGAAATTTGAAGCATGTAACATATAATAATAAGCGCGAAAATTATGTTTCATGTTTTATGTTTCATGATTGTGAGCGTTAGCGAGCAAGGATGAAGGATTTCTCAAAATTAGAAGATTCATTAGGAATAAAATTTGATAATAAAGACCTCTTAACACAGGCGTTCATTCATCGCTCTTATTTGAATGAGCATTCAGAAATAGACCTTGACCACAACGAGAGGTTGGAGTTTTTAGGTGACGCTGTTTTAGAGATTGTTGTAACAGAGTTTTTATATTTAAAGTACAGTAATCCGGAAGGAGACCTTACAAGCTGGAGAGCCGCATTGGTAAATAGTAAAATGCTTTCAAAAATTGCGATGGAGTTGGATTTTAATAACTTTATTCTTTTATCAAAAGGCGAACAAAAAGATGTGGGTCGCGCCCGCCAATATATATTAGCTAACGCGATGGAAGCATATATAGGGGCTTTATACCTGGACAAAGGCATTGAAGATTGTGACGAATTTATAAAAAAGCATATTTTAAAAGAACTCCCGGCGATAATAGAAGGCGAGCTTTACCGTGATCCTAAAAGCTTGTTTCAGGAGCTTGCGCAGGAAAAAGTGAGCATCACGCCAACTTATGAGGTTTTAGAAGAGAGTGGTCCGGACCATGACAAAACCTTTGTTGTTGGGGTGTATTTAGACAGGGACCTTATTGCAAAAGGAGAGGGTTCAAGTAAGCAGGAGGCGCAGGAGAGCGCGGCGCAGGAAGCGTTGGATAAAAAAGGATGGAGTAATTGACAGCAAGATTAAATATAATATAATATAATAACCATGTTAAAATTACGATTAAGAAGAATAGGAAGAAAACACGACCCCAGTTTTAGGGTTGTAATTACTGAAGCCACAACACCGCCCAAGGGTAAGTATTTGGAGTCAGTAGGTTTTTATAATGCGCGTCTTAAGCAAATTAGCTTAGACAAGGATAGAATAAAACACTGGTTAAGTGTTGGCGTTCAGCCCACAGACACTGTCCACAACCTCCTTATTAAAGAGGGTGTAATGGAAGGTAAAAAAATAGCTGTTCACTCAAGAAAACTTTCTAAAAAGAAGAAGAAGCAAAGTCCTGAGCCTGCCGAAGGGCAAAGTCCTGAGCCTGCCGAAGGGCAAAGTCCTGAGCTTGCCGAAGGGCAAAGTCCTGAGCCTGCCGAAGGGAAGGTAGCGGAAAAAGAAGAAGAAAAGAAAGAAGAACCAGCTAAGGCAGAAAGCGCGGTAAATGAAGAAGCACAAGAAAGTGACAAGGAGGAGGCTCCAAAAAAAGAAGCGTCCGCAGAGGAAGCTCCTAAAGAGGATGCAAAAGAGGAAGCAGTAGAAAGCGAGAAAAAAGAAGAAACACCTAAAGCAGAAGAGGGGAGCGCACAAGCAGACGAAAGCCCCGCGAAAGATTCAGTGAAAGAAGAGGAGTAACAGGTAGTTTGAAAAACTAATTGGTTGGGGGTTGACATTTTCTTTAAAAAAGAGTAAAATATCAAACAACAATGGCCCGTTCTTCTAAAAAGAATGAGAGCCAAAGGTCGCTTTGGTACTACTAATTAATGAATAAACGAACGTATGGCTAAACAAGCAGATCAAGAATTCCTGGAGTTCGTTGTGAAATCAGTGGTGGACAACCCTGATGATGTAAAAGTAGATCGTGTCGTTGATGAAATGGGTGTTCTACTTACTCTCAAGGTTCACGCTGAGGATATGGCTCAGATTATCGGAAGGCAGGGCTCTACAGCTCGCGCAATCCGAACTCTTTTGAGAATCGTAGGCCTTAAAAACAACGCTCGGGTAAATCTGAAAATAGAAGAGCCTGAAGGTTCCACAAGGGGACAGGGCGAAGCTTCAAAGAGCGTCAACGTAGAAGAAGCAGTTGGCGACCTGGAGTAATTTCAGCAATCAAAACAAAATACCCTCGCTTTTTGCGAGGGTATTTTGTTTTTAAATCAGCATACTATATACTAAAAATATGATTAGATTTGATATTATTACAATTTTTCCCGAGATGTTTGATGGCTATTTTGAAAGCTCTATGCTTAAAAAAGCTCAGGAAAACAAAAAAGTAGAAATATATGTGCATAATTTGCGCGATTACGCGAAAGATAAGCACAAGACCACTGATGATGCCGCATATGGGGGAATAAGCGGCATGGTGATGAAAGTTGAGCCCATATATAAAGCTGTTCAAGATATAAAGAAAAAAAGCAGAAAACGCAAAAAGAAGGTTATATTGCTTTCGGCAAAAGGGGAAGTACTAACACAAAAAAAGGTAGAGAAATTGGGCAATCTTAATCATATAATTCTTATAGCGGGTCACTATAAAGGAGTTGATGAAAGAGTGGCTAAATACGTAGCGGACGAGGAGCTTTCAATAGGCGAGTTTGTACTAACCGGAGGGGAGTTGCCCGCAATGGTTGTTGTAGATGCCGTTAGCCGTATGGTGCCGGGGGTTTTAGGAGACGAGGCTTCAAAAGAAGGCGAGTCTTATTCACAAGGAGTTAAACATGAGCACCCGGTGTATACAAGACCTTCGGTGTTTAGCCCTAAAAAAGGAACAGAATGGAAGGTCCCTGAAGTGCTTTTGGAGGGTAATCATAAAAAAATAGAAGAGTGGCGGGATAGCAAAAGAAAGTAGCGCGTAGTATCGCGTGTATTAGCGTAGAGGGCTTGACACCCACACCAACCTGCACTATTTTTTTGACAGCGTATTACTTCTAAGTTTAAACATGATAAACATAAGCTCAAGTTAGAAAATTTACAGTAGAAGTAAACATGGATTGCAAGTTGGTGTGGGGGTTGACTCTAAAAAATATTCATATATACTGTATAAGTATGTGCACATTTACAATCTAATAGTTAAGTAAGCTTTGAGTTTTTTAATTCAAAGCTAATTCCAAATATTTTTCATCGCAGCTATTTAATTTACTTTCTTTTCGCATTTTTGCGGAGAGTACAATGTTTAATAGTTGCTTCGAATCTCGTGTTTATCTTGAGAGTTTGATCCTGGCTCAGGGTGAATGCTGGCGACGTGGATAAGGCATGCAAGTCGAGCGCCCCTTCACTTGGTGATCTGATGTAATCTTTAAAGTAGTATTTTCTACAGAGATTTGTTCGGATATCCAAGTGAGGGGGAGCGGCAAACGGGTTAGTAACACGTAGGTAAGTTACCCCATACACAGGGATAAGCCACCGAAAGGTGGTCTAATACCTGATAGTACCGAAAGGTTAAAGATTTATCGGTATGGGAGGCGCCTGCGTCCTATCAGCTTGTTGGTGAGGTAACGGCCCACCAAGGCTATGACGGGTAGGGGGTGTGAGAGCATGACCCCCAACACCGGAACTGAGACACTGTCCGGACACCTACGGGTGGCTGCAGTCGAGAATCTTCCGCAATGGGCGAAAGCCTGACGGAGCGACGTCGCGTGAAGGAAGAAGGCCTTCGGGTTGTAAACTTCTTTTATATGGGAAGAAAACTTCGGTTTGACTGTACCATATGAATAAGGGGCTGCTAATCACGTGCCAGCAGCAGCGGTAATACGTGAGCCCCAAGCATTACCCGGAATTATTGGGCGTAAAGGGTCCGTAGGGGGCTGTATTAGTCTTGTGTTAAATACCGTGGCTCAACCACGGTGCTGCGCAGGAAACGGTACAGCTAGAGGGTGTGAGAGGTTGGCGGAACGCACGGTGTAGGGGTGAAATCCGTTGATATCGTGCGGAACATCAAAGGCGAAGGCAGCCAACTGGCGCAACCCTGACCCTGAGGGACGAAAGCGTGGGTAGCGAACCGGATTAGATACCCGGGTAGTCCACGCCGTAAACGTTGGATACTAGCTGTTTGAAGTGTCGACCCTTCAAGTGGCGAAGCTAACGCGTTAAGTATCCCGCCTGGGAAGTACGGCCGCAAGGCTAAAACTCAAAGGAATAGACGGGGGCTCGCACAAGCGGTGGAGCATGCGGTTTAATTCGACGATAAGCGAGGAACCTTACCAGGGCTTGACATCCAGACGAAAGTTTCCCGAAAGGGAAACCTCCATTTATGGCGGCTGGACAGGTGCTGCATGGCTGTCGTCAGTTTGTGCCGTGAGGCGCTCTCTTAAGTGAGGTAACAAACGCAACCCCTGCCCTGTGTTATACGTGTCACAGGGGACTGCCGCGCACAACGCGGAGGAAGGTGGGGACGACGCCAAGTCAGCATGGCCCTTTGACGCCCTGGGCTACACGCATGCTACAATGGCCGGTACAATGAGTTGCCAAGTCGCAAGACGGAGCTAATCTCATCAAAACCGGTCCCAGTTCGGATTGGGGTCTGCAATTCGACCCCATGAAGTCGGAATCGCTAGTAATCGCGGATCAGCCACGCCGCGGTGAATACGTTCTCGAGCCTTGTACTCACCGCCCGTCAAGTCAGCGGAGTCGGCAGTGCCCGAAGTCTCTCGCAATTCTGTGAGGGCCCAAGGCAAGGTCGGTAACGAGGATTAAGTCGTAACAAGGCAGCCGTAGCGGAAGCTGCGGCTGGAACTATATTTTAGTTTTATTCCCTTAAAGAATAAAACGGTGGTCGGTGGAATTTGAAGCGAGAGGGCAGAACTCAAACTAGAATCAATTTAGCGGAGACAATTTTGCTCATACTCAAGGCGTTGAGGAGCGAGTTGATGCCGGAGGCATCATGAGCGACGAACAACACAGAGTATGAGCAAAATTGACCCGCCCTTCGGGAAATTAAAAAATACACCATATGCTTTGTCATTACTCCTAGAAGTAGATTACTACTCCTTCGTCGTAATTTCGTGCATATGATATATTTTTTAGTTTCTAAATTGGATTCTAGTTTGAGTTCTGCCCTCTAAAGGAATTCTTTCTTCAAATTCCTGGTGCGGTATGTCGCCTAAAGCATATCTGCTGATAGGTAAGCTATCTGAGGGCAGTAATCTGCCAGATACACGAGTATTCGGAGCAACTATTAGATATTGTAAAAATAAAAACACCTTTTAAAGGTGTTTTTATTTTTATTTCTTGTGGTGGACCCGACAGGACTCCGGGCTTTGCCCTAGAACCCTCGCCGCTTCGCGACTCTTTGAAACCCCTCGGTTTCAACGCTATGCACCTAAAGGCGCAAAACGACATCCGCCACGGGAAAACAAGTGTTTTCCCGACCCCTTTCCTCAGGTTCGAGCTCTGTCCAAGAATTAAAAAACAGCTTTAAAAGCTGTTTTTTAATTCTTGTGGACCCGACAGGACTCGAACCTGCCACCTACGCAGTGTTCCGATAACAGGCGTGGTGTTTGTTTGAAAAAGTCAGAACCCATTTCGAGCAGAATCCGTAGCTTCGCACGCGCGGAGCGCGTGGTGGCTTGAAACTGCATTGTACGCTCTGATTGCGCCTCGGACTCGCGCGGGCAAAACCCAAAAATTTTCCTTCCTTTCTGATTTAATTCGGCGGGGGGTGTGGGGGGAGCCGACAAAAAATGGAAAGGAAATTTTTGGTTTTGCTTCGCCA
>JBBDKX010000031.1 GCA_040879145.1 Candidatus Spechtbacterales bacterium
TAGAAGCGATGTCGTCATTGGTAATAGTACAAGTTTTAGCATCGCCATCTGCAAGTGTGATACTTCCATCGGCAGCGCAATCTCCACCCCATACGCTGGCCGTATAACCAGGATCACTTGTTTCGCTCGCCGTATAGGTATCCGGAGTAAGGGTCGTTGCGACGCCACTTGCTACCGATGTCGTTCCTACAAAGAGAGGAAAATCGGAAACTGTCTTTGTACCTCCATCGTCATTGATGACGGTTTTGACGAGAGTAAGAGTTGCACTTGGTGTTGGTTCTGGCGATGTCGCACACGTCTGTTTTGTAACGTGCGTTTGATTCAATGTAACCGCGCCGTCGCGAGCCAAGAGTCTTCCATCAATTGTTGAGCCGCCATTGTCGGTGATTGATGCCAAAGCCAAGATGTTACCCTTGAAGGTTGAGCTTGTGTCGAGTGTTGCAGAACTGCCAACTTGCCAAAAAACATTACAGGCCTGAGCATCACCAGTAAGAACTACGCTACTGGCTCCCGCTGTTACGAGTGTGGAAGCGGTCTTAAAGATAAAAACCGCATTGGGGTCGCCCTGAGCATCAAGTGTCAGGGTCCCGGTTATTCCAAATGTACCGTCTGCGGAGTCGTATACACCCGGAATTTGAGTTGTTCCACCAAGTTCTGTGGGCACAGTGGAAACCGGCGTTCGTCCGGCAGCGTCATTGTAGGCAGTAACTAAATCGGTTTTGGCCTGCTGTACAGCAGAACTAGCAGCTGTGTAGTTTGTACCGGTTACCTCTGCATTCGTTAAGCCATTCGAAACTGTCGGATCCGATCCGGCATCCCCAACAATGGCTGAGGTGGGGACATTGGTAATCCCAGACCCGGCTAGAACCGCGAAATCATCGGCTGTTCCAAGATTCACTGTCGTTGGACTGGCTGCGGACACATACACATAAGTTACTCCTGCTAAAACGGCGAGTAGTAATGGTAAAAAAAGTGTTTTACTAAATTTTTTCATATCTATTTTTTTAATCATAAATTATTGTTCTTATTATTTTAGTTTATTATTGTTTACTTTGATATAATCATTCGACCTTAAAGGTTCTTACTTCCATTATACCCCCCCCCCCCGACAAGAAGTAAATGGTAATGGGGTGTGTATAACTAACAACTGCCCCATCTTGGCAATCTAACAAATATTTCCACCGCCAACCAAATCGAAGTTTGGACGAGTATTCATTTTCCCCACACCCCTTTTTCTTCCCGCCGCGCCTGCCCGCTTCCGGAGGGCCCGAGCGAAGCCAAACAGAGGCCAGCTCCAATAATAAATACCTCCTTAAAGGAGGTATTTATTATTGGAGCTGGTGATGGGAATCCGTCGCTTCACTCATAGAACCCTCGCCCAGCACTTAGAATTAAGTGCTGGGCTCTTTGAAACCCCTCGGTCTGTCCTCTACTCAACAACAAGATAAAACACCCTTTGACGGGTGTTTTATCTTGTTGGAGCGGGTAGCGGGAATCGAACCCGCATCGCAACGTTGGAAGCGTTGTATAATAGCCATTATACGATACCCGCACTTCGCCGCGTTAGGCGCGGCTCTGTGTAAACTATTCGCACTACGTACTCTGTGTAAACTATTTAATTAATTCTTCCTTCTTTTTTCTACTCCATCCTTTGATTTCCTTTTCTCTTTTAACAGCCTCTTTTCTCGTTAAAAAATTTTCCTCATAAACCAATTTTAAAGGAAGTTTATTTTTTGTAAAGGGGTTGCTACCTACTTGATGTCCGTTGAGCCTTTTCTTTAAATCGTTAAGTTATCCCCGTATAATAAGAATCATCTTTACATTTTAATATATAAACAGAAAAAGGCATAAAATATATTAAAGTTAGTTTACACTGAGGAGTTTACACTGAGGAGACGCCATTGGCGTCGACGAAGTGTCGGGGTGCCGGGAATCGAACCCGGGCCGTGCGCTCCCAAAGCGCATACACTACCATTATGCTACACCCCGTTCTAATTACATTAGTATACAATAAACTACCTATTTAAGCAACAAAAAATCCCCGATTTGGGGATTTTTTGTTTTATTCAGAACCCTCTTAGCGAACTGAGTCCTTCAAAGCTTTACCGGCCTTGAATCGTGGAACGTTCATAGCGGGAATCTGAAGTGTAGCACCCGTCTGAGGATTTCTCCCCTGACGTGCAGCTCTGTGAGATACCTGGAAGCTCCCAAATCCTGTAAGTGCTACAGGATCTCCTTTGCTTAAAGCTGCGGTAACTATATCTGTAAAAGCGTCTAACACATTACCGGCATCCTTCTTGGAAACTCCGGCCTTCTCTGCTAAAGCGCTTACTAATTGGTCTTTTGTCATAAAACTAGATATTTATACGTACGTATATTAACCATTTGAGCGACCTTTTATACTTATTAATGTGCGCTAAAATATATGTACTATTTCAGCATTACCCCTATTATACCAATAAAAACGCCTAAAATACAACCTTTTTCAAGAAAATGCGTAAATGAGATCTAAATTTTCACAATATCTCTTAGGTGCGTTACTTGTTCTGCTAATCCATTTTTTGATATTTCTACAAGAATAGCCCCTATTTCTACAAAATTTTCATCGCTAACATCTGTCTTTTGTTTTTCGCCTGTAACATACTGAGAAACTATTGCCTCCTTTCCCAGTCCAATTACCGAGTTATAAGGCCCCACCATGCCTACATCACTTACATATGCTGACCCTTTGGGTAGCAATTGCTCATCTGCGGTGGGAACATGCGTATGAGTGCCTAAAATTGCTGAAACACGACCATCCAGATGAAACCCGAGTGCTTTTTTTTCTGCAGTTGCCTCAGCGTGAAAATCAACCAAAATAGCGTCTACACGCTCCCCTTCTCCTGTTTCACCCATGTAATATCCGGATAATATTTCATCTACAATCTTAAAAGGATTTTCAACATCGTGCTTCATAAAAACCCTTCCGAGCAAATTTATAACCAAAATCTGCCGTGCACCATTTCTTACAACAACATGTCCGGCTCCGGGCATGTTGTTGTAATTTGCGGGACGAATAAGGGTATGTTTTCCACCTGTTAGTATCTCTTTTGCTTTTTGAGTATCCCATATATGATCTCCTGATGTGTAAGCATTAAAAATACCCGTCTCTTCAAGCTCGTTTAATGTACTTTCAGTAACCCCACTACCATGCGCTATGTTTTCAACATTAGCCACAACAAAATCAGGATTATATCTTTCGACTAACTTGGGGGCATGTTTTTTAAGGGCTGTTCTACCTGGTCTTCCAAAAACATCTCCAAAAAATAAAATTTTCATATATTTTTGTTCCTGCCTGCGCCGCCTAAGCGAGCTCAGGCTCGCGATGGCGGGCGTGGCGCTGCGCTCACAAAATATCGCTGATATATGCTGATTTTAGCTGATTCTATGCTGAGTTTATCCGCATTAATCTGCTTTAATCCGTATTAATCCGCGGTTTAAGCGAAGCGAGCTTATCGCGCGTATTCTGTAACTCTCGTTTCTCTTATAAGGGTTACTTTTATTTCTCCAGGATATTTTAATTCTTCCTGGATTCTGTTTGCTATATCTCTTGCAAGCTTTTTAGCTGTAAAGTCATCCACCTTCTCGGGGGTAACAAACACCCTCACCTCACGTCCGGCTTGTATGGCATAGACTTTTTCTACTCCTTCAAATGCAAATGCCACGTTTTCAAGTTCGGCTAAACGTTGCAAGTAATTCTCCACAGTATCCTTTCTCGCGCCAGGGCGAGCCGCGGAAATAGCATCTGCCGCCTGCACTATGCGAGACTCAATAGTTTCGTATGGATACTCTTCGTGGTGAGCCTTCATTGCGTCTATAACAGCTTCGGCTACTCCATATTTTTCAAGTAACTTTATACCTATGTCCACATGAGAACCCTCCACTTCGTGATCCACCGCCTTGCCTATGTCGTGCAAAAGACCTCCCTTTTTAGCTACAGCTATGTCTGCGCCAACCTCAGCTGCGAGAGCACCCGCAACATGGCAAACCTCAAGAGAGTGCATTAGTACATTTTGTCCATAACTTGTCCTAAAACGCAAACGCCCTAAAAGCCAAACAAGTTTCGGATCCAACCCAACAATACCGGCATCATAAACCGCTGCCTCACCGGCTTCTTTTATCTTCTCGTTAATTTCCTCTTTGGCTTGTAAAACGGCGTCCTCTATGCGGGCGGGCTGTATCCTGCCGTCAGATATAAGTTTCTCAAGAGCCACCTTGGCTATATGGCGGCGAACAGAATCAAATCCTGATATTATTATGGTTTCAGGAGTATCATCTACAATAAGCTCCACTCCGGTTAACCTTTCAAGCGTTCTTATGTTTCTGCCTTCTTTACCTATTATACGCCCCTTTATCTCGTCACTCGGCAAAGAAACAGCAGTTGTTGTAACCTCCTGAGTCTGGCTTGAAGCATACTTTTGCAAAGCTGATACTATAATCGTTTTAGCTTTTTTATCCAACTCATCCTTAGCAAACTGCTCCAACTTTATCATCCTGTCATAAAGCTCATCTTTATTTTCCTCTTCAATTTTCTCAAAAAGCTTCTCACGTGCCTCTTCTGCTGACATGCTTGCTACGGTCTCAAGCTCTTTAACTTGTTTTATCTTAAGCTCATCCAAACCCAACCTTTGGTCTTCAAGGTCTTTTGAATGAGTCGCAAGTTCTTTGGTTTTTTTGCGCAATTTATTATCTTTGCGCTCGAGGTCTTCTTCTTTTGAAAGTAACCTTTTTTCTAACTGTATAAGATATGAATGTTTTTCTTTTTCTTCGTTTTTAGCTTCGGCAACTATATCTTCCGCTGTTTTTTTAGCTTTTTCAATTAACTTATCCGCACTCTGCTTAGCTTCGTGGCTTAACTTGTTTAACTTTGACTCAACACTGCCTTCCTGTTTCTTCGCCATAGCTTGCCTCGCAAGATAGCCCGCAACCAAACCAACGAGCAGGGCAAATAGGCTCATCACTATTAATGATACTTCTTCCATAGTAGTAGTTATTATTATTTTCTAAAATTGACATATTAAGAGTATAAAACTGAAACTATCTTTAAACTTCAATTATACATCTTATCAAATAATATCAGAATTTTAGGCACAAGTAAAGTTCCCGTGAAAACTAACAAATATGCTATTATGGAAGTAATGATGCAAAACAGTAACAAAAAAGTCATGCTGGTGATTCTGGATGGCTGGGGCATAGCGGGACCTACCGCTCAAGGTAATGCCATATACAAAGCAAACACTCCCACCATAAACACCTTAGAAAAGAACTATCTTGCTATGCCGTTGCAAGCATCGGGTATCGGAGTTGGTCTTCCCTGGGGACAAGAAGGCAACAGCGAGGTGGGACACATGAACCTGGGGGCGGGAAGAATTGTTTACCAATATCTGCCGCGAATAGTAGGAGCCATTCGTGATAAAACTTTTTTTAAAAATAAAGCCTTCTTAGGGGCTTCCGATTTTGTAAAAAGAAACAACTCCACCCTGCATATAATGGGGCTGCTTTCCACGGGTACTGTTCACAGTTACATAGACCACTTATACGCGCTTTTAGATTTTGCTAAAGCTCAAGATATATCCCGCGTGGTTTTACATGTGTTTACAGACGGAAAGGACGGAGGACCTAAAGAGGGTGGAAATTTCGTACAGCACCTCCAGGAAAGACTACAAAAAATAGGGGTCGGCAAAATAGGCACCATTATGGGAAGGGCATACGCAATGGACAGAAACAGCCACTGGGAGCTTACCGAAAAAGCATACAATTTAATGACTGCGGGGCAGGGCAATATAATCCAGGACCCGCACTCTTATATTGAAGAGTGTTACTCAAAAAACCAAACAGATTTAGATATTGAACCGGCAGTTGTTCACGAAGGAGACTCCCCTGTTGGCTTAATAAAAGAAGGAGACGCGGTAATATTTTATAATTTCCGCGAAGATAGCGCGCGCCAAATTACACGCGCCTTTGTCTTGCCCGAGAAAGATTTTACCTACTTTCCAAGAAAAAAAATATCTAACCTTTATTTTGTGGGAATGACCCAGTACCAGGATGATCTTCCTATAGAAGTCGCGTTCCCGCCACCTAAAATAGAAAACTCTCTTGCAAAAGTGCTTGCTGATTCAGGTAAAAAACAACTACACATAGCAGAAACAGAAAAATATGCTCATATTAGTTATTTTTTCAACGGAGAAAACGAAGAACCAAATGAGGGGGAAGAACGCATACTTGTCCCCTCTATAGGAACTCCACACTATGAAAAAGTACCGGAAATGCAGGCATACAACATAACTCAAAAAGTGCTGGAAAATATAAATTCCTATGACTTCTTTTTAATAAACTTTGCAAACGCGGATATGCTTGGACACTCAGGAAGCATTGAAGCCACAATTAAAGGGGTTGAAGCTATAGATGCCAATCTATCCACACTGTTTGAAGCTTGCAAAAATCTGAATATAGCTCTTGTTATTACAGCTGATCACGGTAATGCAGAGGAGATGATGGACAAAAAAACAGGCCAGGTTGTTACTCGGCACTCCACAAATCCCGTACCGCTAATAATTGTTGACAGTGGTCTTGAAAGATTAAATCCTGGACACCTATACGAACAAAGCCCTAAAGGTGTTTTAGCCGATGTAGCTCCTACGATTTTAAAAATTATGGGATTAGATATACCGCCGGAAATGACCGGGCAACCCTTGGTTTAGAT
The DNA here is from genome assembly GCA_040879145.1 of Candidatus Spechtbacterales bacterium. Taxonomy (NCBI): domain Bacteria; kingdom Bacillati; phylum Minisyncoccota; class Minisyncoccia; order Candidatus Spechtbacterales; species Candidatus Spechtbacterales bacterium. The sequence goes on from JBBDKX010000031.1 coordinate 6,743, forward strand.
ATCACAGATAGTAACTGATTACACAGATAAACCCGCCTTTCGGCGGGTTCTTTAAATCATCAGCGTAAATCAGCCAGAATCAGTGAAATCTTGGGCCTATTTTTTCTTTGGCTGGATTATGTTATCTATTACTCCGTACTTCTTTGCCTCTTCAGCTGTAAGGTAGAAATCTCTATCTGTATCCTTCTCAATAGTCTCTATCTTTTGTCCTGTATGGCTTGCCAATATCTCGTTCAATCTCTGTTTTATGTTTATAATATGCCTCGCGGATATCTCTATTTCTGAGGCCTGTCCTTGCGCACCGCCCATTACCTGATGCAAAAGCATCTCCGAATTAGGTAACGCGCTTCTTTTTCCTTTCTTTCCCCCCGCAAGTAAGACAGCGGCCATGGAAGCTGCCATACCAACACACATTGTCGCTATATCGTTCTTTACATGTTGCATAGTATCGTAAATGGCCATACCCGCCGTAACACTCCCGCCTGGGCTATTTATATACAGCTGAATATCTTTATCCGGGTCCTGGCTTTCAAGAAAAAGAAGTTGGGCAATAACAATATTTGCCATAACGTCTGAAACAGGGCCACCAAGAAAAACTATATTCTCCTTAAGCAAGCGAGAATATATATCATACGCACGTTCACCATATTGAGATTTTTCTATAACTGTTGGAATTAAATTCATTTTTTTGTTCGGCTTCTGCCTCACAAAAACCGCGGATTAATGCTGATTCTAACAGATTTTATGCCGATGCTATCAGCATCTTATCAGCTTTATCCGCATTTATCAGCGGTTTAAGCGAACGAAGTGAGCTTTAATTATTTTCTTCTAGAAGCTGAAACACCTTTCTATTTCTTATTATACCACCAATATGCGCTTTTAAGCGCTCCGAATCAATATGGGCTTCTGCTTCTTCAGTGCCTTTAAATCGTGCCAGGTACTTATTAGCCTCTTCTTGCACCTCTTTTTCATCGGCCTCTATATTTTCTTTTTCGGCTATAACCCTTAAAATAATTCCCGATGCAACCCGCTCTTTTGCTTTATCGCGCCATCCTTCCCGAACTTCTTCAATACTTTTTTGCGCACGCTCAAGATACTGCTCCATGGTTAATCCCATCTGGCTAACCTGCTGCATAAACTCTTCCTCCATACTATCCAACTCCTGGTCTACCATAAAGTCGGGGATGCTTAAATCAACACTTTTGGCTATTTTGTTCAAAATCAAAAGACGGACTCTCTCTTTTTCTTGCGCTTCTTTTTCTTTTTTTATACCCTCTCCAATACTACTCTTCAAGGCATCCATATTTTCAAAATTTCCTATACTTTTTGCAAAATCATCATTCAATTCGGGAACTTTTTCTTCTTTTGCTTCTTCACCCACCTCCATCCTGGAGTTTTGAAGCCACTTAATACTTGAATCAATCTCTTTCTCGTCAACCTCCACCTCTTTGTTTTCTTTTGCTATAACTTTTTGGGCAAGCGCTTTATAATTCGGCAGTTCAAGATCCGGCATAACAGGAACAATGGCTTTAAATTCAACTAATTCTCCGGGCACAAATTTAACTATATCCACCTTAGGCATGCCTATCGGGTTAATTTTGTTGTCTTCAATTGCACTCCAGTATGTATCCTGTACGGCGGCATTTGTGGCCTCCTGCCAAACCTTGTCTTTACCCAAAGAACTTTCCACAACACTTCTTGGAATATTGCCTTCTCTAAAACCCTTTATTTTTATATCTTTCCCCAAACGCTCAGAAGCACCCTGTAAGTATTTCTCCATATCTCCTAAATTAAGGGATACTTTTACTTCTTTTTGAATTTTGTCTAAATCTTTTATTTCTACTTTCATACTATAAATATTACTGTTAATAATGATGCGATCCCAACTGTTTTCAGTGTTCGCAACAAGACAACATCCACGCTATTACTATAAAGATTAGATGTTCCTGTGTCAAACCACGACATTTCATCACCGCGCATACGCGTTCCCAGTGAGGCAACAGATAAAACGGCTGCTGTAATTAAGGCACCGTAAAAAAATCCGCTAAACAGTTCAGGGCTAAAAACCCGCACCAAAATCAGAGGTGTTGCGTAAATAAGGGCTAAAGACTCCAAAATAGCCCTGCTTACTGTAACGCTATTGCTATCAAATATACGCTTTTTTAAAACCACACCATCACCTTCTCCCTCCTTTTGAGGTTCCGGCAAAACAGTGTTCTTTAATACGTGCCTTTTTGAAACTTGATTCAAAAATTTTGCAAACAAAAAAATGTAAGCCACCCCTGTAAATATTCCCGCGACAACATGAGGATTATCTAAAGAGAGCCTAAACTGTACCAACGCGTACTCTGCCTCCTGCTGATATATAACAAAAATGCCCGATATCAAAAGTAGAGTAACAAGTAGCATATAGACGCTTATATCTCTGAACATATTATCGGCTATGTGGCTCAACTTTCTTGTTATTTTTTTTCTTTCTTCAGGCAAATCAACATCCTTAGCTATAAGTTGCGCGCTCCATGATGATGACCCTAAAACTTTCAAGGACACTATTATCCCCCCAAGACTCAAGGCGCCGACTGTCAACAACATAAGTCCATAAGGTCCGGCAAAGAAGTAAGATACACCAAAACAAATAGAAAAGAACAGCGCTACAACGGAGGGATATAATGAATTAAAGATTTTTCTCAATACATTGTTGTAATGCGACGCAAAAGTAAAAAATAGCATAGAAAGACCTGTGCCTATAGAAAACCAAAGAACAAAATTAGAATACTGTGGGTTTTCATTCATGGCCCACACAATTAGCGGAAATATAATAACAGAGGCCACAACAATAGAGCCCAAAAATGAGAAGAGTACATTTTTTGTGATATTCGTTGTAGAGCCAATATGGATAAGTTTAGTGCTTAACGCGGCAGAAATAATTCCCGCTATCCCGACAAGCAGAGGAAGTGCTATAGCGCCAACAAAACCCGGAAATAAAAGAGATGCTCCCAAAATAGTAATAACCAAAGCTATAAAAAAAGTTTCAAAAATATCAGCGAGTCTGGTTATGCTTTTTAAAATATGTAATTTTGCAAGTTTAGCAGGAAGACTTGCCGAGTCTTCTTTTCTTTTGCCTTTTTTAGCTTGATGCTGTCCTGTTTTTTCTAAAAAGATAACTTGGTACAACTTAAATACTGTGGCTACAAAAGATACCCCCAAGCCAAGAGATACCAGGCCAATACTGGATGGCCCAAGTAAAACATAGTAGGCGGATACAATAAACAAGGCTGAACTGAGCATAAAAACGCCCAGCATGTTGCCACCTCCAAAAATGAAATTAAATGACTGTATAAGTCCGTAAGAAGAACCGTCTACAAATCGCGCGTCCAACTTTATTAAAAAAATGGTACACGCATACATTATAAACAAGGTACAAAGTACTCCCAAAAAAAAGCTCATTCCCGCAACAAAACCAAGCACCGGAATAAGACCTAAAACCACAGAGACAGGAAGAGAGATAATTATAGCTGTTTTATATATTCTAAATAAGTGCTCCAGGGATGTTTTTTGAAGTTTTGCCGAAAACGCGGCAATCTGTATGTCTGCCACTTTTAAAGAAAGTTTTTTTTGAAAATAAAAAGTGGAGAACAGCACTGCTCCAAAAGCAACTGAAAATGGGATAGCAAAAAATAGCATTTTTATTCTTGATCTTTTGTTTTCTCTTCTGTATTTGTATCTTGTTCCGTTTTAGATTCCTCTGAATCTTCAGACTGCTCTTTGCTCGCATCCGAAACAAGAGCTTGTTCTTCGGTGGTTTCATCGGTGCTTTGCTCTACCTCCCCTGTTTCCTTGCTTACAATATCTATCTTCCATCCGGAAAGCTTGGCCGCAAGCCTCACGTTTTGTCCATCTTTTCCGATAGCCAAAGACAGCTGGTCTTCGGAAACGGTAACTTTTGCCCTGTTGTTTTCTACCTCAACATCTAATACCTTCGCGGGGCTAAGAGCGTTTGCGATAAACTCTTCAGGAGAATCTTTCCATTCAATAATATCTATCTTTTCTCCTCCCAACTCCTGTATAACAGCAGAAACTCTTGTGCCTCTCTGTCCCACACATGAACCTATCGGGTCTATACCCTCTTCTGTTGAGGCTACAGCAAGCTTGCTTCTGGAGCCCGGCTCTCTCGCTATAGCTTTTACCTGTACGGTTCCCGATGCTATTTCGGGCACCTCAAGCTCAAAAAGGCGTGACAGCATTTTAGGATGTGAACGGGAAACAAATATCTGAGGCCCTTTCGCGCCGTGTTCTATTGTAGAAAGGTATAATCGCATTCTTTGCCCCACTCTATATCTCTCTCCGGGAGTCCTCTCTTTCGCGAGCATTATCGCGGTTGTCTTGCCTACATCAAAAAATATGGTATTGCCCTCAACTCTTTGAACAACACCGCTCACTATAGAATCAATTTTATCTTCGTACTCTTCAAAAATGGCCTCCCTTTCTGCTTCACGAATTCTCTGTATAATAACCTGCTTTGCTGTCTGGGCTGCTATTCTGCCAAAATCCTCTTTTAGCTCCAGGTCAAAACTCAAAACATCCTCAACCTCGGCGTCTTTTTTAATCTTTCTGGCCTCATCAAGCATAATATGTTTTTCCTCACTAAAGCGGACTTTCTTTGGAGTATCGTCATCTTCCTTACTCTCATCGGTAAATTTTCCAGCGGCCCTCTCTTCCTGTTCTTTTTCTATCTCTTCCGGAGTCTTTATCATACTCTCGTCAACTACAATTTTTTCCTGCCACAAGTCAAAAACACCTGTTTCAGGGTCTAATTTAGCTTTTACTATCTGGCCACGCTCGCCGTAATCCTTTTTATAAGCGGCGGCAATTGCCATCTCTACGGTTTCTATTATTTTTCCCCGCTCTATTCCCTTTTCTTCTTCTATTTGGCTTATCGCGGAAGTAAAATTTTTAAGATCTATCATAATTAAATAGTTAATTGTTGAATAGTTAAATAGCTTAATCAAATATATTAGCTATAAATAAAACCCGCTTTTTTATACGGGTTGTTAATATTATAATTATACTCTTTTTAAAAGATCTGTCAACCATTTAGCAGTTTAACCATATAGCCCTTTATCCTATTGCATTCTTATAATATCTTATACGCGCCACTTTTAATTTAAGATCAATCTCAACAGCCGCCAAATCTATACGATAATCCACATCTTCGGCATACTTATTTTCAACAAGATAGCTGTGGCTTGTCCTTATAACCTTTTCCTTCTTATTGTGGTCAAAGTGGTCTTCAGGGCTAAAATCGGGGGACGAAGCCACATCGGAAGCCTTTACCTCTATAAATACAACTGTTTTTTTATCTCGCGCAACAATATCTATTTCCCCCCAGGGCTTTTCAAAGTTGCGGCACAGAACCTTCCACTTTTTTTGCTTAACATATTCAACAACCTTGTCTTCGGCAAGGTCTCCAAGCTTTCTCTTGTCTGTTTTGTTGGGCATAAATAAAACCGGTAAGTTTTACCGGTTTTATTGTAAAAGATTAAAGTATGTTTGTCTACTAAAGAAGCCCCGCAATAATAGCCGGCAGGAAGCAAGAAAGCAGTAAGACCAGGTACCCTATTCCTCCGTACTGCAAGGTCTTTTTAGCGCGACTTATCCTATGAGCCTGCGCTCCTCCAATCATAAAATCGTATGCCGCTACAAGTATCATAATAACAAATATAGGGGTCGCAAAGAGAAGTATTCTCCTGCAAAAATTATTCCATATGGCACCTATTGAACTGCAATCGTCAAAGGCGCAGGGCAGAGCATAGCTGGGGGTAGAAGGAGGGGTAGTGGGGGTAGAAGAAGGAGTAGAAGTAGGGGTAGTAGTGGGAGTAGAAGAAGTTTGGGCTATCAAATAACCGCAATGTACTGTTGTTGAGGATGTTGGGCCGGTGTCTAAAACGCCACATTCGTGTCCTAAAAAGTCATTTAAGCACTTGTTGCACCAAGCTTGTTCTATCTCTTGTGTAAGACCTGCTGACCAATTGCAAGTCACAAATTCGTTTTTATCAGCATCTTTACTTGTGCCCTCCACACCATGCGAAGCCACACAATCAGAATTTAGGGCTGCCCTTTCAGTTTTGTCTATACCATCAGCTCCGGGTCGTGGTTCAGGCACTTCAAATTGTTCGGCTGAGGCGGAGTTGGTGTTTAAAACCACAAAGAACCCTGTCAAAAACAGAGAAAGCAGCAGTATAAAAGTTGTTTTTTTAGAAATAGTCATTTTTATAGTCTAAAAATCTGCATTGCAATTGTCAAAAACATAATTAACCTATACTTATATATTAACATAATAAAAACCTACTTTAACTCAAAAGATTTACACAGCTTTTACGATTTTAAAAAACATATTAGAAACACTTATCTCTCCACTCAACGTTTTCTATTTTTTCGCACAACTGAGTGCGTTCTTTTTTTGAAACAGCATGAACTTTTATACTGCTTAAAAGTTGTTCGTAACAATCCTCCCCCCTATTTTGCGCGTTCATACGATTGCATATTTCAAAAGAAATATCTCTACCTCCTACCCCAAAATCTGAAGACGCAATTATAAGCAGGCAATAATCTCTCCAACTCTCCGCAAGTATTCCGCACATACCAAATACCTTTTCAATATCACCCATTGCCACCGGGTGAATCTGACGCGCCAAACCATTAAAACACATCTCACGCAACCCGGTATCTTTCACTGTTTCACACCCCTCCCCTACGCGCGCTACGTCCCCTTCAAAAAATTCATACATAAGAGCCGGCTGGTTGCTCCAACAAGCTTCGAGATATCTTTTTTCTATCCTTGGGTCGCTACAAGGGTAGTCATACTCGCTTTCTTTAACCCACCTATCGGGTGGCTTTTCACCCCCTTCGTGAGCTGCCCATATATTTTCCATAAATACGCCATCGTGGCAGTTAAATACAGGAAAACCCTGCACACGGCTTTCAAAAGAGTCGCAAAGAGCAAGCGCTTCCAAAAGATTTGCGTATCCTACATAAGCTAAAAACCCATGTCCTACAGCATGAGAGCACTGCGCAAACACGTTCCAGCCCGCGTTACTGCACTCCTCCATGCTTTTTTCAACTTCATTCATACCGCCCTCGCCAATAGCTCGGATTAAAAACCCATGGTAGCAGGAGGAAAGAAAATAGTCCTTGCAGTAAATAAGACCCCTGGTACCAAATTTTTCATAGATGCTCTCACCGGAAGTGTGATTTAGAAGATGGCTTTGCCCATCAAAGGGAAGCCCTGAGTAATACAAAAATTCCTGCGCGTTCTCAGGACCCACCCTTTCAATCAACCTGGTATACCACATAACCTGTTCATCCAGTGACTGTGTTGACTTTATTTTTTTAATCTCCTCAGCGCCTTCAAAAACACCCATTGATGTACTATTTTCTTCAATACTGTTTTTAGAAGAACTTATAAAAAAAGTAATACCCATAAACAAAAGAGCAATTATGGTCGCTAAAAAAATAGATTTTACCAAGTTTAAATTATTGTCAAACATAATATATACTTATATTAACAAAAATACCCCGCCTATACAGGTGGGGTATTTATACACCGGATTAAACTTTAAAATAATATACCTGTAAGAGATGCGGCTGTCATCCAGGACACAATAATCGTCCCGTAACCTACTGTGCCATATAATATAATCTTTTTGCTCGTAGCTACACCAGCGGCTGATCCCGCGCTAAATAACATATAATATCCCGCGAGTACGAGCATTACGGCGTAAAGAGGGGTTCCAACAACAACAAGCGCGGTTATGGCATCAAAAACAGCAAGAGCGGGGTCTGAAGCTTCAAAGGGATTGGGAATCACCTGTGGCACAAAAAGCGGTGCTACGGATATAGTAACGCTTGCTGTAGCATTAGGCGCTACATCTCTTTCCGCAATAACTTTTGCGCGATAGATTCCTTCAAAATACCTATAAGATACAGTCCGGCTTGTGTTATTAACCTGCAAACAGCGTGCTCCAAAATCGTTAGTCGCGCACGAGCCGGCAGAGGGGTTTGGCAAAGCTCCGCACTCCGCTTCTGTTTGCGCGATGTCAAAAATGCTATCCTCGCAATTCCACCAAAAATGGTAATTTATAGATCCTGTGGCTGTTCCCGAGACCGAAGCTGTTATGTCAATATCAAGAGGCTCCTCCCCTGATTCAGGCTCTGCTTCAATTCCCATAAAGAGAGTTATGGGGTCAAGATATGGGGTTGTGTATGGAGTAG
>JBBDKX010000032.1 GCA_040879145.1 Candidatus Spechtbacterales bacterium
CCGGTGCCTCCCCTCATTTTTATGAATTTACACCCAGGCAGCTGGCCGGACTTTCGGGGACCGAAACTATATTTGCTATAGGGTATGGACTTGACGACTGGGTTCTTAAGGCAGCAGAGGCGATTGAGGGGGTGGGTATAGTTGTTGTGGATAACGGTATAGAACTTCGTGAGAACGCAGAAGATGAGCATGGAGATGAAGAAGAACATGAAGAAGATGAGCATGGAGATGAAGAAGAACACGAAGAGCATGGTCCTATAAACCCGCATTACTGGTTACATTTTGGTAATGCGCGCGCGATAGCCGATACCGTAGCTGAAGAGTTAAGCCGTATAGATTCAGCTAACGCAGAAACATATCGCGCAAATGCTGAGGCATACAAAGCCGTTCTTTTAGCTGAGGAACAGCTCTTGAAAGAAAGAATTGTCCTGCTTACTACAAAAGATCTTTTGACTTTCCACGACAGCTGGTACTATTTTGCTGATAATTTTGGACTTAACATAGTGGGGACTTTTGAGCCAAGCGCGGGAAGAGAGCCAACTCCCAGGTATTTATCTGATTTGCGTGATAAGGTGCGGGAGCATGGTGTAAGTGTTATATTTAGCGAACCTCAGTACTCTAATGCCGCTTTTACCCCTTTTGTAAATGACAACAACCTAGGGTTTGCTGTTTTAGACCCTATCGGGGGAACAAACGAAATACCTTCTTTTGTAGAGCTCATGCGTTATAATGTAAACACAGCTCTTGAGGCTCTTAAGTAAATCTAAATGGAAGAAAACGTTATACAAGTAAAGGGGCTTTCTTTTTCCTATGGCGCAAACGAGGTTTTGTCAGACATTAGTTTTGGCGTACCAAAAGGCTCTATAACATTTATTGTCGGCCCAAACGGTTCAGGAAAAACAACTCTTTTAAAGTTGCTTCTTGGTCTTTTAAAGCCGTCTCAGGGAGAAATTAATGTTTTTGGAAAAAGCCCCAGAGAAATAAGAAAAGATGTAGGTTATGTCCCCCAAAGGTTTCAGTTTGAAAAGTCCTTTCCCCTTAACGTTATAGAGTTTCTTGAACTTGCAGCCCCTGATGCCGATTCCGATGATGTGCAAAAACACATGGAGCATCTTAATATTAAACACCTTAAAGACACAAAAATAGGCGAACTTTCAGGCGGACAGTTTCAGCGGGTTTTAATCGCTCGTTCCATGCTCCACCATCCAAAGATTCTTTATCTGGATGAGCCCGTAAGCGGTGTGGATGTTTCAGGGGAGGAGACAATATACGATATGGTTAAGTTTTTGCAAAAAACTCACGACGTTACAATTGTTATGATATCTCACGAATTAGATGTGGTTCAGGATGTGGCAGATAGGGTTGTGTGTATAAACAAGGAGTTAGTTTGCGACGGAGTGCCCGCGCAGGCCCTTACATCGGAGGTAATGAAAAGTCTTTATGGCTCGCGAACAGCGTTGCATGACCATAGCGCCCACCATTAGTATGCCTGATTTTATTTTATTGCCATTTATGCAGAGAGCTTTAATAGCAGGGGTTGTCCTGGCCTTTATCCTGCCTTTTTTGGGAGTTTTTGTAACCCTGCGCAAGATGTCTTTTTTTAGCGATGGCATAGCGCACGCCTCGCTTGCCGGTATAGCTTTAGGCATTATATCGGGATTAAACCCGATGAACATGGCTTTGATTGTCGGTGTTTTTTTTGGAATTTCTGTTTATGTGCTGGAGCGCAAAACAAATGTAGCATCTGATTCCGTGATAGGGGTAATATTTACAACAGGACTTGCCTTGGGTGTGATACTTTTGAGTTTTCAGCAGGGGTATCAACCCGAATTAATAAGTTTTCTTTTTGGAAGTATTCTTGCTGTAGGCAGTAGCGACCTTTACCTAATAGTTGCTTTTTCGTTTTTTATATCCCTGTTTCTTGTGCGGTATCTTAGGGATCTTACAAATATTACAATAGACAGAGATAACGCATGGCTGCAAGGTATTCCTGTTGCCGCGTTAGAACTAATATTTTACATCGTGCTTTCAATGGCGATAGTGCTTGGCGTAAAGCTTTTAGGAATTATTCTTATAAGCGCTTTATTGATAACTCCCGCCGCTACGGCAAAGCTTGTATCTCCCTCTTTTAAGCGCTTCGTTGCTATAAGTATTATACTTGGAGAGATATCTGTTGTATCCGGACTTGCGCTTTCATACTACTTTGATTTGCCATCCGGGGCTGTAATAATATTGGTGAACTCCCTTCTTTTTATTTTTGCGCTTGGGATAACTCTTTTTCCCAAAAAAGCCGCCGTTTAAATCAGGTAGCAGAGCAGACAGGAATCAAGCTCGAAAATTAGTTTA
>JBBDKX010000033.1 GCA_040879145.1 Candidatus Spechtbacterales bacterium
CGCTAAAATTGGTGGAAACGATGTTTTCTGGGAGTTTTCAGACAGGATGTTTGATAACCAGAGGCGTCTTGGCGATGCGTTTAGTATAGAGACTGCGGTATCTTTAGGAATTAACGAGCAAGAGTTTCGGACATGTCTTGATAATAGCAGGGAGATAGAAGCGAAGTTGGCAGCAGATCGTGACGAAGCGATTGCTTTAGGAGGCAGAGGAACGCCATTTGCTGTCGTCATAACTCCGACAGAAAATTTAATACCATTTAGCGGTGCACTGTCTTATGAGCAGATTATGAGTGTCGTTGAGCGAGCACGCAGTAATTAGTAATAATAATTAACAAAAATAAATGGATAAACTAAAAATAAAAATCATACTGGGTAGCACTCGACAGGGTCGCTTCAGTGAAAAGCCGGGGAATTGGATATTGGGCGAGGCGCAGAAAAAAGATACCGTGGACGCCGAATTACTTGATCTGCGGGATTATCCGATGCCGTTTTACAACGAACCGATTTCTCCTGCCATGATAGAAGATGGTGCATATTCAAATGAGATTGTGCGAAAATGGGCGGAGAAAATCAAAGAAGCCGACGCATTTATTATGGTTACACCGGAATACAATCACGGAACTTCCGCCGTCTTGAAAAACGCGCTTGATTCCGTCTACGCCGAATGGAACAACAAGCCGGTGGGTTTTGTTTCTTATGGTGGTGTTGGCGGCACCCGCGCCGTTGAACAGCTGCGCACTGTCGTGGTGGAGCTCCAAATGGCTCCGATTCGGAGCGCGGTGCATATTCAAGGAGGTCCGTGGAACTTGCTTGACGAAAAAGGAAATTTGAAAGATGGTGTCCTTGATTCTTATGAAAAGTCAGCAAGCGACACGGTCGATCAACTCATTTGGTGGGGACAAGCATTAAGTGCAGCAAGAAATAAATAAAGTCTTATTATTGAATTATGAAAGCTATTTGGAACAATCAAATTATTGCTGAGAGCGACGACACGGTCGTTGTGGAGAGCAACCACTATTTCCCGGCGGAATCGGTGAAGATGCAGTATCTTGCAAAAAATGGCGATACATACACCTGTCCGTGGAAAGGTGTATGCGACTACTATGACGTTACCGTGGATGACAAGACGGTAAAAAGCGGCGCGTTTATGTATCCCGAACCCAAATCAGAAGCGGGACATATCCGTGGCCACTTCGCGTTCTGGCACGGAGTTGATGTTACTTCATAAATAACTATGAATCGTTTCGTAACTATTATTATAATTTCCCTTGCCGTCACCGCAGTGGTTACTGGTGTGGTGTTTTTTGGGGGCGGCAGTGGAACGGAACAATCGGTTACTGTTAAAAACGATTTTGACAAGTTTGTTTTAGCATCACTTGTTGACTATCAAGGAAATGATGTGTCCTTGGAAGAATTTCGTGGCAAGCCTCTGGTTATAAACAGCTGGGCGGTATGGTGTCCGTTCTGTCGGGAGGAGTTGCCTGCTTTCGCGGAGCTTCAAAAAGAATTTAAAGGCCAAGTTACCGTAATTGCCATAGACCGACAAGAGCCATTAAGTAAGGTCAAGGGATTCACGGACGAGATTGGCGTTACTGATGATATGCTCTTTCTTCTTGATTCATCTGACTCGTTTTACAAATCAATCGGCGGGTTCTCAATGCCGGAGACAATTTTTATGAATAGCGCCGGCGAGATTGTGGTGCATAAGCGTGGCCCGATGGAACTGGAAGAAATGCGTAAACACACTAATAAAATTATTGAATAATTATGAAATTGATTTTTGTGTATAATGCAGATAGTGGGCTTATAGCAGCTCTTAAGGATACTGTGCACAAAGTAGTATCACCCGATACATATCAGTGTAATCTCTGCAAGGTAACGTTCGGTGCCGTCTCTATGAAAGATGAGTGGAAAGCATTCGTTGATTCACTTCAGTATGATGTTGAGTTTTTGCATCGGGATGAGTTTCAAGAACGATATCCGGAAAATAAAAATGAACCCTTACCCGCATTATTCGTTGTTGAGAATAATGAAATAAAAACTGCATTATCCAAGAAATCCATTGATGGAGCACATTCGGTCGAAAATCTCATTTCACTCGTTTCAACATTTCTTAATACACATTTGCATGCATAGTAATAAAATACAACAAAAGATAAAGACTCCCGCCATTTTAATTGTCTTGGGTGCTACGGGAGATTTGGCGGCGAAGAAGATATTTCCTTCGCTCTGGCACTTGTTTGAGCGAGACCGCCTGCCGGAGCGCATCGCAATTATTG
>JBBDKX010000034.1 GCA_040879145.1 Candidatus Spechtbacterales bacterium
ACGTGGCAGCTGAGGTACTTTTATATTAACACGATTATTTTATGAAGCACAGGCAATTTTCCACACCGAGCGCAGCGAGGTGCGCTCGGTGTAAACTAATTTTCGAGCTTGATTCCTGTCTGCTGTGATACATTCTTTTATGCCATGGTATCTATCTCTTTTGGAAATTTAGGGTCGTAATTGCCCGCCTCTTCCCAATCTATGGGTGTTATGCTCAAAAGTTCTCCTGATTCTTCATCAAACTCTACAATTATATCGTCTACGCGCCATCTTTTGTCCAGCTTTAATATTTGACGATATTTATCAGCGAGATTTTTATTTTCCTCTACTATTTTTTGCATTATGCGTTCAACATCCTCTTTACTAAGCCTTTGTGAGCTTTCCGCCTTCTCCCTAATCTTACCTCCCGAAATGCCTTTAACTTTAGTCATCAACAGGTAGTCTGAATCCTCATCGTTTTTTGCTTCCAAATATCCGACGGGCTCCGCTGTTGGGAGATTAGAGTTCTGGGCGGATATCAAAACGGCATACTCTTTTCTCTCCTCCCGCGCTTTTTCAGACACGGCGCGCTTGGCTATGATTTCTGTTCCGTCCAAAAGCTTCAAAACCCGGCTCTCCCCATCAAGGTCATTAGGACCTCCTTTTAGCAATTCTCCGTTTTCTTTTATAAATTCTCCCGGCGCTTGCAAAAGCTCCTGCGGAACAATAGACACATAATCCTGGCGTAGACGCAAACGGTGTGTCTCAGAATCTATATTTATATTTCCCGATGCTTCATAATTTGCATACTCTTTACTCCAGTAGTGGCGCTCTATTGCCTGTTTTATCATATTAAAATAAAACTGCTCTTCGGGAGGTGTGGGTTCGGCTATATGACGTATTTTCCCTGTTTCAGGATCTTGCATAAGACCAACGGCGCTTTGTTCTATTTTGGCGTTGCCCTCAATATAATTTATTATTTCGCCCCTCGCGTTCTCATCTATCCCGCGCACACGCCGTCCTGTTTTGCTTGCGGAAAGAAGCCGTATCCTGTTTTCTATCTCTTCTTCAGGAAAATCCATAACCCGCATAATTTGTTCGGGTATGCTTCCTGTAAATCCTGTATCGTAAAATATCGGATCGTGTTCCGGGCTTATTTTCTCCTGTTCTAAAAACTTCTTTTTTGAATCATAAGCCATGGTGTCTCTAAAATATCTTGGATAAACCAGATACCTGGGTCTAATCTCAAGAACCTCACCCTGCTCTTCTTTTATTTTTTCCCTGCCCTCTTTGCCTAATTTTTTTCTGCGGGCTATATCCTGCGCCCGCCTTCCTATGTACGCGTAAATTCCATCTCGTCCCAAATAAACTTCCATAGGGTAACGCCCCGCTTCCCGCCATGTATCAAATTCGTCATAAAGCTTGTCGTAGTATTTCACATCCTTTTCAAGTACCTGCAAATACCTGCGAAACGCCTCGTTTAAAACCGGGTCTAATTCCTTTATAACGGCTTGAGAATCTAATGCCTCAAAATCTCTTGCCCTTCCATATTTTTGAACAAAAAGACGCGAGAGAAGAGAGCGTACATTGTCTGAAAGTGGTTTAAGCGCGAACTCATCAGGACGCGCTAAAGAAAGTTTGTCTAAATCATCAAGAACCAAATTGGCCTGCGAGTCATTAACAAATTCGGCGCATTTTTCTTCAATGTGGTTATTTAATTTTTCAAATAAATTCCCCGCGGTTAACTCAGTTTTTATCCCAAGTTTTTCAAGCTCCTCACTATCAACATTCTCGCCTGCCATAAGCCCCTCAACAATGCGGGATGAATGCGCCTGCTCTGAAGTAAAAAGCCATGGATGGTTTTTGTAAGGATCGTTTTCGGAAAAACCTTTTTCGCCCCTATCCTGCAGATTGGTGGGAAGTCCCGCTTTTTCCATGATACTTTTGGCATAACTAACTATCTTCTTATCAGCTTTTATTTGATTCTCTGTTTTTTTAAATGCCCCCCATGTCTTTTGGTCCCAATAAAATTTCTGCGCTACAGATGGATGCTTCAAGGCATCTTTAATATGCTTATTCTTGAGCCACGGCTCTTTTTGGAATGAGTGCATGCGCTCAATAAAATAGTCCGCCAAATCTTCGTCCTTAGAGAGCTCTTCTAAAATCGTACCTTTCGCATATTCAAATATTTTTGGAAAATAGCGCGCGAAAATCCCGGAGCCCAAAACATTCACAAAGTATATTGGCGTAAAGTGCGCATTCTCTTGGCTTTCCTTCAAAATCAACTCATCAATTCTTTCAAAATCAAAACCTTCCTTAAAAGCATCCTCTACATTCTCTCCCTCAAAAGCTCTTTCAAGAGTTTCGAGTATTTCATTTATGTTCCCTACCGCGCCCAGCCTAAAAAAATCTACAATATTTTTTTCTGTTTTGCTTTTTATTTTCTCTTTAGGTATTGGAAATTTTTTAAGATAAAGTCCCAGGGAATAGTATTTATCCTGCAACACTGCGCGTAGTCCCTCTTCAGCTGCTTTTAATATACCGTCCTTCTGTAAAAATTCTTCTCCAAGTTTTAAATCACCTGCTATATCAAAAGCCACATAATGCCTCCCTTCTTTAAGATTAGATATAATCGTGCTTTCAGCTACTTCTAAAACCTCCCCATCTTTGCTGATAATTTCTTGAATGTTCTCAGGCATAAATTCAGAGTCCTTGTTTCTATGCAATATATTGAATACGGCATGAGAATTTTCTCCCTTTTTGAGTTCTTCTATAAGCTCGCCCTTAAAAGATTCAACAATGTCTTCTTCTGTGAAATTAAAAAATTCAAAAAATGCCGAGACATGACTTGTTGTCCGGTTGAATTCCTGCCATATTTGTTTTGTCAAAATTTTATGCACATCGGGGCTATCAAAAAAACTTTTTTCTATGTTAAATTTTTTAGCTACTGAAAATAAAAAAAACAGTGAAATATCGCCGGCGTGTAGCTCAATGACTTTTTTAAAATCGTTCAAAAATTCCTCACTTTTAAATATTTCATCCGGTATTTTTAAAGCGTTTTTAATGCTTTCAATATTGTTAATAGCAGTATCAAAGTTGTCCTTCGAAATAAATTTTAAAAAACCTTCCTTAAAAGCGTCCTGGACAACTTTTTCACTGGACAACTTATCTTCCAACCCCTCAAAATAAAATTCTAAAATGTTCAATAAACTAGTATCCACCTGCCACAATGGTACTTCATCCCAGTCATGCTCTTGTTCTGTCTCAATATTAAAATCCTCAAACTTCCCGTATTTTTTAAATACTTCCTGAGGATTTTTCTGAGGGTTTTTATTTTCTAAATTTTCGCCAAAGCCTTCCTTCATATAAAATAATTGTAGCATAGAACTTTGAATTTTTACGCTTTACACAATATAAAAAAATATGTATAAATAGAACGTGGCAGAAACCACGTCGGAACAACTAAATTCGGTAGGAATAGTAAAGATAAGCCCCCCTATTTTGGAAAGGGGGCTCGTTTGGTTTCAGCAAAATGACCGCAAAATAAAAAGTGAGGCCCGCAAGATAACAAGCTGGTGGAGCGCCAACTATAAAGAAATAGAAAAAGATGAGCTTATTCCCCTAAGCAATCTTGCGCGACAGCTTTCGGACTGGGGATATATAAAAACTGAAACAGTACGCGCGCCCGGAGAGTACGCGGGCAGAGGTGGAATATTAGATATATTCCCGCCAAACATGAAAAATGCTGTACGACTGGAGTACTGGGGTAACGCGGTATCTTCCATAACAGTATTAGAGGCTGTAAAGAACAACAAGCCTGAAGAAAAACTCAAAAACATAGTATCCAAACAACCCCAGGATTACTCACACCTTGCTTATCGGCTCGCCTCGCTCCCTCGGCGGAGCGGGCAGGCAGGAAAAAATGAGGACGCGCAAAAACACATAGAAAACCTGATACCCGGAACCTTTGTAGTGCATGCAGACCATGGGGTCGCCCTTTTAAAAGGGCGAAAATCCGAAATCCGAATATCTAAATCCGAAAATTCTCCTGAGGAAGAGTATCTTGAGCTTGAATACGCGCAGGGAGATAGATTACTTGTTCCGCTTACTGTTGCTGAAAAGGTAAGCCCTTACGTAGGTTTCGGAGAACCCCACCTTACACGGCTTGGAGGAAATATTTGGGAAAAGACAAAACGAAAAGTAAAGGAGGATTTAATGGAAACAGCGAAACGCCTGGCAAAAATATACGCGAAACGAGAGATGACACATCGACCCCGATACAAAATTGATAATGAGCTGGAATCAGCGCTAAAATACAGCTTTGAATTTGAAGAAACTCCCGACCAGATACAGGCGCTTAAAGAAGTAAAATACGATATGATGCGTCCCATGCCTATGGACCGGGTGGTGTGCGGGGATGTAGGATTTGGCAAAACAGAGGTTGCAATAAGAGCCGCGGCATATGCTGTGGGCGCGGGGCACCAGGTGGCTCTAATTACCCCCACAACAGTTTTGGCACACCAACATTACAAAACATTCACCAAAAGATTTGAAGAAACATCACATCCTATACACATAAGAAAATTAACCCGTGTAGAAAAACCCGCGGAACAAAAAAGGATACTTAGTGAACTCAAAAATGGAAGTTGTGATATCGTTATTGGAACACACCGTCTTTTACAAAAAGATATAGAATTTTCAAAACTTGGTCTTCTCCTTATAGATGAAGAACAAAGGTTTGGAGTAAAACAAAAAGAGTTTTTTAAAGAGAGGCGCGCCGAGGTTGATATAATGTCTCTTTCCGCAACACCCATACCACGCACCCTGCACTTCACCTTGAGCGGGTTACGAGATATGAGTATTATCTCCACTCCTCCTCCCGGGAGAATTCCTATTAAAACAGAGGTTAAAAGATTTAGTAAAAAAAATATACAAAGCGCCATAGAGAGAGAACTTGCAAGAGGTGGACAGGTTTATTACCTGCACAACCGGATAGGCTCTATGCAAAAAACGGTTAAGATGTTGGAAGAACTGTTGTCGGAAGTCCCGACCGCAAAGCGGTCGAGGATCCTCGACACTAAAAGTGTCGGGACAAAGATAGGATACATGCACGCAAAACTAAATGAAGCTCGTCTTATAGAAACGATAGACGATTTTAGTGAGGGTAAAATTGATGTTTTAGTTACAACAACTATAATGGAAAACGGACTTGATGTTTCAAACGCCAACACTCTTATTGTAGAAGACGCCACAAAGCTCGGTCTCGCGCAGGCTCACCAGATAAGAGGGCGTGTAGGAAGAGGGCGGGAACAAGCCCACGCATTCTTTTTTTATCCGGCAAGAAAATTAAAAGATAAGGCAAAAGCGCGCCTCACAGCGCTGGAGGACGCGCAGTATCTGGGAGCGGGATACCAAATAGCAATGCGCGACCTTGAATTAAGAGGCGCGGGAAACTTTCTGGGAAAAGAACAGAGTGGGAGTATTGCAAAAGTTGGCTTTAACTTGTACTGTCAATTATTGAATGAGGCGATAGAGGAATTGCGGCAGGGATAATTATGCTTTTGCTCAACGTTGCCATTCAGTCGCTTCAAGGAATGCATGCCTTGCTCGCTTAACGAAAAATGCCAGCTACCCCTCGCTTCGCTCAGAGGTAGGCCTCGCGGCTAGCCATTTTTCTACTCGCTTCGGGCATTTCTAAGAAGCTCCCTCATTCCCGCTTACGACTTCGTAAAAGCATAATTATCCCCGCCTTAGAAAGATGAAAAAAATAAAAGAATTAAAAATAACAGACAAAGAATATCCAAGTATTTTAAAGGAAATTCCAAATCCTCCCGAACTTTTATACTACCGGGGAAATTTGGAGGCGCTTAAGTCGGGGGCCATGGTTGCAGTTGTGGGCACAAGACGCTGCTCTGATTATGGAAAAAGGGCAACGGAAGAGATTGCGGGAGGCTTGGCAAAAGCAGGAGTCACAATAGTAAGTGGTCTGGCAAAAGGCATAGATACATACGGGCACAAGGCAGCACTTGAAAACAAAGCTACAACAGTAGCTGTTCTTGGAACCGGAGTAGATGATGCCAGCATATACCCACAAAGGAATAAAAACTTAGCGCATAAAATAATAGAATCCGGAGGGCTGGTTATTAGCGAGTACGAACCTGGGACTCCCGGGTACAGGGCAAACTTTCCACAAAGAAACAGGATAGTTGCGGGGCTTGTACAAGGAGTGCTCGCTGTTGAAGCTCCGCTTAAAAGCGGTACAATGATAACAGTACGGCTGGCTAAAGATTATAAAAAAAGCATATACGCGGTTCCCGGCTCTATATTTTCCCGCCTATCGGAGGGCTGCAACGCGCTTCTAACCAAGGGTGCTAAGTGTGTTTTACGCGCAGAAGATATACTGGAAGACCTCGAGGTTAATCATAAAATTATATTTGAAAAAAATACGCAAGACACAAGTATTTTAAATGATAATGAAAAGAAGGTACTCATGCTTATCGCGGACTCTCCTGAGCCCATTCATGTTGACAAGATAATTCAAACCAGTAAACTTGGTGCAATAGACCTGGCTGAGATTTTAACATCTTTGGTGCTACAGGATTTTATAAAAGAAGCAGAAGCAAACCACTATATCGCTTCGCGATAATTTCAAATTTTGAATTTAAAATTTTAATTAAATGACTGAATGTCTTAATGTTTAAAAAATTTGAACATTTAAAAATTAAATTGAAACCTGCCTGCCGGTAGGCAAGGTTTAAAATTTAGAATTTAAAATTCTTAAAATGTCTAAACTTGTAATAGTAGAATCACCCACAAAAGCTAAAACTATTTCCAAATTCCTTGGAAGTGGTTTTAATGTTACCTCCTCATACGGACACATACGAGACCTTCCAAAGGGTGATCTTGGTATTGATACAGAAAACAACTTTGAGCCCAGGTATGTAATACCTACAAAGGCCAGAAAAAAACTTGGCGAACTTAAAAAAGCCATGGAGAAATCAGACGAGGTTATTCTTGCAACAGATGAAGACCGAGAGGGAGAGGCCATAGCGTGGCATCTTGTGCATGCTCTTGGGCTTAACGATCCAAAAAACAAAAAAGCTCAAGAGAAAATAGTAGAAAGGATTGTTTTTCATGAAATCACAAAAAATGCTATTGAAGACGCCTTAAAAAATCCAAGAGATATAAACATAGATCTTGTTAATGCCCAACAGGCAAGAAGAATTCTGGACAGGCTTGTGGGTTACAAGCTCTCCCCTTTTCTTTGGAAAAAAGTAATGCGCGGACTCTCCGCGGGGCGCGTGCAGTCTGTAGCCGTGCGCCTAATAGTGGAAAAGGAAAGGGAAATACAGGCATTTAAACCGGAGGAGTACTGGTCAATCCAAGCAGAACTTGAAAAAACACCGAATAGTTTTGTAGCAGATCTTTTTGCTAAAAATGGTAAAACGCTGGATAAAATGGCGGTAAAAAATAAAAAAGAGGCGGAAGACATCTTAAGCACTCTTAAAAAAGGTGAATGGAAAATTGAAGAAATAAAACAAAGAGACGTTAAAAAGAATCCATCTCCCCCTTTCACGACAAGCACGCTCCAGCAAACAGCGGGAAATAAGTTTGGGTATCCCGCAAAGCGCACAATGATGCTTGCGCAAAACCTATACGAACGTGGATTTATTACTTATCACAGAACAGACTCTCTTAGCCTTTCCTCAGGAGCTATAGAAGCAGGAAGAAATTATATTGAAAAAGAACTGGGCAAGAAGTACCTGCCTGATTCTCCGCGTTTTTACAAAACAAGAAGCAAGGGCGCGCAGGAAGCACACGAGGCAATACGCCCCACAGACCCCGCAAAAACACCTGACAGCCTAAAGTTGGAGGGTCCGCAGAAAAAACTGTATGAACTAATATGGCAGAGATTTCTTGCAAGCCAGATGTTGCCGGCTATATTTGCGGCAACAACAGTAGATGTAGCAACAGAGACCGAGTACTCTTTCCGCGCGACTGGGCAGATAATGCGGTTTGACGGATTCCTTAAAATTTATCCCGTCAAATTTCAGGAAGCCGAGCTTCCCGAACTTAAAAAGGGAGACCTTTTGAACTTACAAAAATTAACACCCAATCAACACTTTACAAAACCTCCCGCGAGGTACACAGAAGCCAGTCTCATAAAAGAGCTGGAAAAAAACGGTATAGGCCGCCCTTCAACATACGCGCCCACTATATCCACCATCCAGGATAGAAATTATGTTCAAAAAAATGAGCAGAAACGCCTCGCGCCAACAGAGGTGGGCTTTATAGTCACAGACCTGCTCATGGAACACTTCCCTACAATAGTTGATACAAAGTTTACCGCAAAAATGGAGCAGGATTTGGACGAAGTTGCCGAAGGCAAAGTTAAATGGCAAGAGGTAATGACAAAATTCTACGGCCCGTTTGAGAAAAACCTTGAAGAAAAATATGAAAAAGTAGAAAAGAAGGACATGACCGAAGAAACAGAAAAAATATGTCCTAAATGCGGCAAAAAACTAATAAAAAGAATGGGGCGTTTCGGATGGTTTTACGCGTGTAGCGGATTTCCCGAGTGTAAGCACACCGAAAATATTGAGTCCAAAGAAAATGATATTGACGTCCGTTGTCCTAAGTGTGTAGAAGGCAAAGTTGTAACTAAAAAAACACGAAGAGGAAAAATGTTTTGGGGATGCAATCGTTATCCCGACTGCGACTTTGCAACGTGGGACAAACCGCACGTTGAAGAGGTAAAAGGAACAACAAAAAAAGCTGTATCAAAGTGCTCCAAATGCGATTCCATACTTGTAGAAAAAAAGGGTGCTGTAGTATGTTCCAACAAAGAGTGCAAGCACAAAGCAACAGACAAGACTCCAGTTGACAAATAGATATTTTTGTATATAATAACAGCAATCTAGTGCTTGGTTCGCGTAATGGCGCCCCGGCACAAGGAGACCACCTCCTTTCTATCATATAAAATCCTTTCAGGAGCAAGGCAATGCATTAGACGCAAGGCGCAACGAGCGCCGTGGTGCCGGAGGCACCATAAGCAAGGAGCAACACAGCCGGATGATGTATTGCCTTGCTCCCCGAAGGGCGGTTGTATATTTCCCATATTCTTTGTTCTCGTCGCTAATGCACATCTGTGCATTACGCTTCTCGGGCCTAGAATATGGAAAATATCCTAACCGCTGAAAAGATTTCTATATGATAGAAAGGAGGTGAAGTAAATGTTCCACTGCGCGCAAGGACATATCTCCCGTCCGGGAGATATGAGGATACTCGTAGTATCCCAAGTGCGGCCTGTACGATACAGCGCCGTCAAAACTGTGTACGACCGCAAGGAAGAAGAGCTGAAGGAAATTGAAGTCTCCTCTTCTCATGGGTCAGAAATAGCTGAAGAAACAGCATTCTGCTCCCTGCATGCACGGGCAGCAGAAGAATGGTTCACCCCGCCTGCCCTGACAGAGGGTGAAACAAAAGAAGTTGCAACAGTACTTTAAACAAAATGCGCCCCGCAAGCGGGGCGCATTTTTTATTTATAAATATTAACTTTATTTTTTCTTATCCTCCTCCTCTACAAATAATTTTGTAACGTAATAACTTGCAATTGCGATTACAATGGTAATAAAGAGAGCATACACTGTCTTTGCTATAACCGTATTTCCCGCCTTTGGAAAATATAGTTCAATAAAACTCTTAATAGCGTCGTTCCACGCAAGACCGCCAACCAAAGCAAGTCCCGCAACAATATACCCCGCGGTTTTTTTTCTTACTTCACGCTTTAATTCTTCCTTTCTTTGACGTTTTTTTTCTGACATTTTTTTATCGTCTTTATGGTTTACATCTTCTAGTGCCCTGATGTGCGCTCACATCCCTAATGTTATTATACCTTATAGGATGTGATGTTTACAAAATTAAAGAAGCTGTTATGTTAGTGCATAAACCAAGACCCCCTATCATGTCAATTCAAACAGAAGAAAAAATAAAAAAACATATTGAGGACACACTGTCTTTTTTTCCGAGCGCTGAAGAACGCGAGTTAATACAGCGCGCTTTTGACCTTGCGCACAAAGCGCATGCACCGCAAAAACGCGAGAGTGGAGAGCCGTATATTATACATCCCGTTGAGGCGGCGCTCACTTTGGCGCAAATGAAGATGGACGCGCAAACAGTTGCCGCCGCACTTTTGCATGATGTTGTAGACGATACTCCTGTTACATTAAAAGAGGTGAGGGCAGAATTTGGCGAAGATGTAGCTTTTCTTGTGGATGGCGTCAGCAAGCTTGGAAAAATAAAATACCGGGGAGTTGAACGCCACGCTGAAAACCTGCGAAAAATGCTCATAGCAATGGCGCAGGATGTGCGTGTAATACTTATAAAATTCGCTGACCGGCTTCATAACATAAAAACCCTCAGCGCGTTACCCCAAAGAAAAAGGGAGAGAATTGCTCTTGAAACGCTTGAAATTTACGCACCCATAGCCATGCGTCTTGGAGTGAGTGAACTTGCAAAACAACTGGAAGACCTGGCATTTCCCTATGTCTATCCCGAACAATACAAATACGTAAAAGAGGAAAGTAATTACAGGCTACGTGACGGTGAAAAATATCTTAAAAAACTTTTACCCGTAATAAGAAAAGAGCTGGCAAAAGAAAATATTAAACCGCTTAAAACAGAGATAAGGGCAAAACACTATTATAGCTTATGGCGAAAACTTGAAAGAAACAGTTATAACTGGTCCCGCATACACGACCTTATTGCCGTCAGGATAATAGTAGAGTCCGTTGAAGAGTGTTACAAAACCCTGGGTGTGGTACACAAACTTTGGAAACCGCTTCCGGGAAGAATAAAAGATTACATAGCTTTACCTAAGCCAAACGGCTACCAAAGTCTGCACACCACTGTCTTTTGCCTGGACGGAAAAATAACAGAGATACAGATAAGGACCCGTGAAATGCAGGAGGAGGCAGAATACGGAATTGCCGCGCACTGGAGATATAAAAAAGGAGGCTCAACAAAAAATCTGGATGATAAATACAAGTGGGTAAGCCAACTGCAGGACTGGAAAAAGGATGCCTCTCCTACAGAAGAATTTTTAAACAACCTAAAAATAGATGTCTTTGGCGATAGAATATTTGTCTTCACACCAAAAGGAGATGTTTTTGACCTGCCACAGGGAGCTACCCCTGTGGACCTGGCATACACAGTACACTCCGACGTTGGAGACAGGTGTGCCGGCGCCATAGCAAACGGCAAAATGGTAGCGCTCAATTATGAGCTCCAAAACGGGGATGTACTAGAAATAATAACCTCAAAAAATAAAACGCCTTCACAGGCATGGCTTGGTTTTGTAAAGACTAGGACGGCAAAAAACAGAATACGGAAGTGGTTTAGAGAACAAAACAAAGAACAAAGCCTGGAAAACGGACGAGACCTTGTGGGCAACGAGGTAAAAAGCTTAACGGGGAAAAACTGGAATACCTTAGGGGGTGAAATTAAAAAAGAGATGCTAAAAAGGTTTTCCATGAACAGTGAGGACGAGCTGTTTATTGCTGTTGGACAGGGAGACATATCACTGAGCCGCGTCATGCATACGATAGTTGATAAGGAAGAGGAAGAAAAAAACAAGGAAGACTTTAAAAAACCTCAAAAACCAAGCGGGGCTGTTCCTGTTGCAGTTGCGGGTATAAGCGGGCTCCAAACACATATAGCGCAGTGTTGCAACCCTGTTAAACCCGAGGAGATAGCCGCTTACATAACCGTTGATAAGGGAGCAAGTGTTCATAAGATTAACTGTCCCAACCTGCGACAGTTAAAGCGGTCGGAGAAAATTCTTCCCGCATACTGGCTTGACATGGAAGGCGCGGTACCTGTTTCTCTTGAGCTTTTGGTGCTGAATCGCATAGGAATGCTCCAGGATATAAGCCGTGTTGTGGCAACTCTCAACATAAACATATTGGGAGTAAAAGCAGATTCTGAAGAAGACGAAGAAAGCGAGAACAAAGGAGCTGTGCGAATGCGGGCAAAATTCCAGATAAACAACCTCGCGCAACTAAAAACACTAATTGAAAAACTAAAAACAATAGACGGCGTAATAAATGTGAATAGGGGGTAAAATAATCGACTCATGGCTATAAGTTAATTATCAGTAATCGACTCACAGACATGATGCATTCTTTTAAAATCGACTCGTGGGTATGAGTTACTTAAATAAATGTATCATCACTTTGATACAATCTGCCTGCCGGCATACCAATCGGCATGTAAACAGGCAGGTATTAAAAAATGTATCACGAGCTGAGCTGACCCCCAAAAAGTGGACACAAAAATGTCCACTTTTTGGGGGTCAGTTCATGAAGCTTTTTAATCTATGCGATATCCGTAAGTTAAATACTCGCCATACAACCTATTAAAATAACCACGGCCGTGGTTATTTTAATAGGTTGTATTTTATGGTATGCTTCCTACTATACTTTTATAGTTAATTGTTTCAATATATGCCAAAAAAGAAGACATATCCCCAGCGCCAAATGGGGAAACACGAAATAATAGCAAAGAGAATACTAATGGCTTTAGTAACTCCTCTTGTGATTGTGGCAACTCCCTTCTCTACCACACCCCGCTATGCCAAAGATCTTGAAGAAGCGCTTGATAATCTGGAGGATTTTTTCTTTCCAGGACCGGAAAACTTCAATGAAGAAAAAATTCGCGGAAGCATTTATAACTTAAAAAGTGGCGGATATATTAAATACCGCACATCAAAGGATAAAACAAAACTTCATTTTGAATTGACAGAAAAAGGCAAGCGATTAGTTCAAAGCTATAAGCTGGATGAATTAAACTTATCCCAACAAAGCAAGTGGGACGGAAAATGGCGATTTGTTATGTTTGATATACCTGAAAAATCTCGATACGCCCGAGACATTCTGCGCGATAAACTCGAAAATTTAGGTTTCTTTCGCATACAGCAAAGCGTGTGGGTTTACCCTTATGCCTGTGAGAAAGAAATAGATTTTCTGGCAGAATTTTTATATATAAAAGCCTGTGTTTTAATATTTACCGGAAAAGTAAACAAAGATGAAGAGCTAAAAGTCCATTTTAGAAAACTTGGATTTAACTTGTAAAATAATTACGGGACAGCAAATACCTATTAAAATAACCCCTCACTTGCTCGCAAGTGAGGGGTTATTTTAATAGGTA
>JBBDKX010000035.1 GCA_040879145.1 Candidatus Spechtbacterales bacterium
TCTTTAGTGTTGTGTACTGTTTAGACATCCTTTACTATTTTTCCATAAATAAACGCGTACCTCAACCTAAAAAAGAGATAACGCACAAAAAAAAGACACCTTGTAGGGTGTCTGAACTAAAGTAAAGAAAAAATGTCGCGTAAGTTGTTAGGAAAAAGAGGAGGGAAGCTCCAGCTTCATCAAACTAATAGCAACGTTACGCTTGTACTCGCGTACAAGTTCGGGGTTTGAAATATGCTCAGCGTATTTTTCTCTAAAGTACCCAAATGCCGCGGTACGGCTCATAAATACCCCATTTGCGGGATTCACTTTATCGGAAACATACTCAGGATACGTGGTTGATGATTTATATCCGGACCCGTGGTCCACATATACAATCCTCCACTCACCCTCCTCATCTTTGAATACCTGGAGAATCTCCAATGGTCCGACTATATCATGCGGACGCCCGTGATAAGACCTCATACTCCAAAACCTATCGCCAACCTTGAAGGTTCGCATGAACTCTTCAATCCTGTGAATTGCTTGCGCGATTGCCATTTTCTTCCTTTCTAAAGCTCTAATGTACTTTGCAGATAGTACCACAACTTATTATTTTTGTAAATATACACTATGCTCTGTATTTTACAAGTTTGTTTTCAAAATCTTTAGCCAAAAATCTAAGTTTTCGCCTTGCCCAATATTTGCCGGCATAATCTATACCTATTCTTCCTGTAGCAATAATATCTTTGTCATCCAGCATCTCTCCGGTGTCCTCTATCCACACTGTATCGCTTTGTGTAAGGTCAACGCCGTAAAGCGATTTATCAAATTTAAAATATCTGCATAATTTCCCGGGTCCGTTTGCTTTAGCTACATCTCCGTTCTCGGGCAAAACTCCGCGTAAAAGTACGCACTCAGGCACACCCTCTATATACGTAGATATATTAAACTGCCAGTACATTCCGTAAACCATGTATATATAAACATGACCTCCCCTGGTCCACACAGCTCTGTTTCGCGGGGTTCTTTTGCCGCCATAGGCGTGCGAAGCCTTGTCATGTGGGCCTGTATACGCTTCAGTCTCAATTATCTTTCCGCTCAACGCACTTCCATCAGGCGTGTTGTGTATTATGCGCTTACCCAAAAGTTCGCGTGCCACATCAGCGGACGGTTTTGTATAAAAGTCTATACCTAATCTTTTTTGCATATAAATTATATTAACATAAAACCGCCTCCAGGGGCGGTTTTAATGAACTATTAACTCACAAGTACCTTGCTATCTTCCGCAAGGATAATTTCTGCGGCACAAAACGGGCAGAATTTTACCTCAATCTCATCTCTTGTTGTTGCAAGAGTAACAGCGAGCTTGCCGTTAAACTGAGTGAAGTTCAAACCGGGTTGTACCTGGCCTGAAACTTCATCAAAGGTCATTGCCTTCTTATTGCCGGAATGGCAAAAAGTTGTGAAGAAATCACGGCAACAAAAATCGTTTTTAGTAAGCCGATACCCCTTGGCGTATCCGCTTTCATTGACTCCTGTCGTGTAACGAATTACACACTGGTCGTTTCTTTGACCCATTCTGCTCCTCCTTGTTTTGGAACTATGAATATAATATCACTTTTTTTGAAAATAGTCAACAAATACCTACTTATTCGCTACTTAAAATCGTTGCCAGACAACACTCACTTAAAGTACCTCTTCCCTTTTAACTTCTCCGGCATAAAATCCTCTTCTGTGTACTTTTCATAGTCTTTTCCATAATCCATCTCTTTCATAAGTTTTGTGGGAGCATTTCTTATTTTAAGCGGTACAGGCAGATTGCCGTGCTCTTTTACATCTTTTTGTGCCGCCCGCAAAGCATCGTAAGCGCTCCTGTCCTTTTGTGCATTAGAAAGATAAGCGACTCCGTGTGCTAAATTTATTGCGCACTCAGGCATGCCTATCTGCTCCACAGCGCGAAACACACCATTTGCGACAACAAGTGCTGTCGGCTGCGCTATGCCTATATCTTCACTGGAAAATATCACCATGCGCCTCGCTATAAACTTCGGGTCCTCTCCCGCGTCCAGCATCCGCGCCAGGTAATACATGGCCGCATCCGCCTGACTTGCCCGCATGCTTTTTATAAAAGCGCTTATTGTATTGTAGTGCTCCTCCCCTTTTTTATCGTAACGCAGATATTTATCCTGCAAGGTATTCTTTAAATTCTCTACCGTTATTTTGCCGTAAAGTTCATTTGTATTTTCTAACATGCCCAATGCCTGTCGCGCGTCGCCGTTTGCAAGACGAACTAAAAAATCCTGTTCGTCTTTACCCATTTTAAATCCGCTTCTTGCAAAAATATGTTTCATCTCTTTTTCGTCCAATTCATTCAGCGTAAATACCCGGCACCTGGAAAGAAGCGGAGATATTACCTCAAAACTCGGATTCTCCGTTGTAGCTCCTATTAATATAAGCTCTCCGCTCTCCACATGGGGTAAAAGGAAATCCTGTTGGGCTTTGTTAAAGCGGTGTATCTCATCTAAAAACAGTATCTTTGGCCGGTCCTTAGTACTTGTATCAAGTATTTTTTTAATATCCGCTTTTCCCGCCGATACCGCCGACAGCTCAAAAAGTTCCGCCTTTAAGCTTTCGGCATAAATTCGCGCTAAAGTTGTCTTACCCACTCCGGGAGGTCCCCACAATATAAAAGAAAATAAATGCCCGCTCTCTATAGCAACACGAATAGGCCTGCCTTCCGCGACAAGATGTTCCTGTCCAACGAATTCATCCAGATTCTTTGGTCTTATTTTAGATGCCAATGGTTCTGTCATAGCGCTCATTCTATCACAAAACGTGTGAAATATCAGTAAATAAAAACACCTCTTTCATGTCCAAGTTGACAAAACATAGGTTTTCAGTATATAATAGCCCTAAATCAAGTGAATCTCATATCCTGCCTGCACGGTTAAAATTACCGCAAGCGCGCAGGCAGGCGTTTATCTCTTGTTACATCAAGAGAAACTATAATCCAATACGCCCGGAGATATTCTCGCCAAAGGCGGGCAAACTTGTAAACTCACAAAAAATAATAATAGTGAGACGAATTTAATATGACACAAAGACACAACAATAGATCCTCAAACCGTTCGCGTTCCCACAACAATAACCGGGGCTCATCTTCACGCCAAAACTATGGCGGAGGAAGAAGGCGCCATTCCGCTCCTCAAAATCGCGGAGGTCAAAGACAAAGCCTAAATATAAACACATTTATAAACAAGGCTGAAGCGATACAAAATACTGAAGAAAAAATAGTGCCAAAGCACAAATTCAGTGATTTTGCGATACACGAAAATCTAAAGCGTGCTATTGCCGCAAGAGATTTTACATCACCCACACCTATCCAGGATGAGGCAATACCTCATATCCTAAAAGGGCGTGACATTGTAGGGATAGCCAACACAGGAACAGGAAAAACTGCAGCTTTTCTGATACCCCTTATAGACAAAATACTAAACAACCCTGACAAAAGGGTTCTTATTGTTACACCAACCCGCGAACTTGCAAACCAAATACATAACGATGTAAGAAAACTTACGCCTCAAATGGGGATTTATTCTGTTTGTTGCGTTGGAGGAGCATCTATTGGTCCCCAGCTTCGTGACTTAAAGAGACGTCATAACTTTGTTATCGGAACCCCCGGACGCTTAAAGGACTTGATAGAGCGCGGAAACTTAAACCTTGCAAAGACAAGTACAATAGTGCTTGACGAAGCAGACCGAATGTTGGACATGGGTTTTATTCACGACATGCGCTATCTTGTTGCAAGAATGCCCGAGCAACGCCATACGCTTTTCTTCTCAGCTACGCTTTCCAAAGACATTGAAAAACTTGTTAGCGATTTTCTGCGCGACCCTGTAACAGTGTCTGTAAAAACACAGGATACTTCAAAAAATGTTGACCAGGATGTTATACGCGTAAACGGAAAAAACGCGAAGGTTGACGAACTGCACAACCTGCTCTTGCAGCCCGAATTTAATAAAGTACTGGTATTTGGCAGAACGAAGCACGGAGTTGAAAAACTATCTGTAGATCTTAGAAAACGAGGGTTTAAAACGGCCTCTATTCATGGAAATAAATCATACAACCAGCGTCAGAGTGCGCTCGGCTCATTCAAAGAAGACAGAGTACGCATACTTATAGCAACAGATGTTGCCTCCCGCGGACTTGATATTCCTGATGTAAGCCATGTTATAAACTTTGACATACCCAACACTTACGATGATTACGTGCACCGTATCGGCAGAACAGGCCGATGGGGCAAAACAGGAAAAGCTCTCACCTTCGTATAATGGAGATTAGAAATATAGCAATCATAGCCCATGTGGACCATGGTAAAACCACGCTTACAGACGCGATTATGCGCCAGACCGGCTCTACAAAGGAAGGTGTAAGTATGGACTCCAACGATCTTGAGCAGGAACGCGGTCTTACGATTTACGCAAAAAACGCCTCCGTTGCATACAAGGGCACTAAAATAAACATAGTGGACACTCCAGGCCACGCGGATTTCGGTTCTGAAGTAGAACGGGTACTTCGCTCCATAGACTCCGTTATTCTTGTTGTGGACGCGCAGGAAGGTCCTATGCCACAAACCCGTTTTGTGCTTAAAAAATCGCTGGAACTCGGACACAAACCTATAGTTGTGCTAAACAAGATAGATAAGCCCGCGGCTAATCCGGCGCGCGCGCATGATGAAGTACTTGAACTGTTTTTTGACCTGGGCGCCGAAGAAGACCAGCTCAACTTTACAACAGTTTACGCAATAGGAGTAGACGGCGTTGCTATACGCGAGCTAAAAGACGAACGTAAAAATATAGAACCCCTACTGGATGTAATACTTGAAGAAGTTCCTCCCGCATCCGACAACAGTGAAGGGGCTTTAAAGGTGCAACCGTTTAACCTGGCGTACGATAACTTTCTCGGCAGACTTGCCATCGGCAGAATATACAGCGGTGTTTTAAAAGACGGCGCTAATGTTTTTATCAAAAAAGCTTCCGGCAAGATTGAATCAGGAAAAATAACAAAGGTTTTTACTTTTGAAGGAACTAACAGAAAAGAGGCGGCGCAGGCGCAAGCGGGAGACATTGTAATGCTCGCAGGACTGCCTGAAATTTATATAGGAGATACAATATGCGATTCTAAAGAAACAGAAGCGCTCCCTGCGATAGAGGTGGACGAGCCGACCATAGCTTTAAATTTTTTAGTAAACAACTCCCCTTTTGCGGGGCGTGAAGGTAAATATGTAACAGGAAGGCAGATAAAAGACCGCCTGCTTAAAGAATTGGAGGTTAACGTTGGATTGCGCGTAGATTTTGAAGACGACCAAATGAAAGTGTACGGAAGAGGTGAACTACACATAGCCATACTTCTTGAAAACATGCGAAGAGAGGGATACGAACTCCAGGTGTCACAACCCCAGGTAATAATAAAAGAAATAGACGGGGTAAAAAGCGAACCTTTTGAAGAGGTAATAGTAGATGTTCCGATGGAATCACAGGGAACAGTTATAGAAAAACTCTCACAAAGAGCTGTAATTATGATAGGAATAAAACAGGATGGTAACACTGTACGCCTTACTTTTGAAGGTCCCACCCGCGGGCTTTTGGGATACCGGGGACAATTTATAGTAGATACTAAAGGAGAGGGAATTTTTGCCAGTCGTTTTATAGGGTTCAAGCCACACGCGGGCAAGATACAAAAACGCAAGACGGGTTCCATGGCATCTATGGCAACAGGAAAAGCTCTTGGGTTTTCACTGTACAACCTGCAGGCAAGAGGCACTCTGTATATAGGGGCAAATACCGAAGTGTACGAAGGAATGGTAATAGGAAACACATCCAAAGGGGTAGACTTAGCGGTAAATCCCACAAAAGGGAAGCAGCTTACAAATATGCGCGCGAGCGGCTCAGACGATAACATATCCCTAACCCCACCCACTCCTGTCACAATAGAAGGCGGGCTGGAAATAATGCAGGACGATGAATATCTTGAAATAACTCCAAAAAGCGTACGCCTGAGAAAACAACTCTTAACCGAAGTAGAACGGGCAAAGATAAAACGGCAGGAAAAATACGAATAATCACACTCAATACCAAAAAAATAAACGGGTCACTGCAGTGACCCGTTTATTTTTTTATAGTTAAATGTCGGCTTTACTTCTTTTCTGTTTCACCCTCTTCAGGCACTACTATCCAGGCAATAAGATATAAAATTACTCCGGGAAAAACACCCGTAAATACAACAGCCACTGCCATTATAAGCCGGAGTATGGTTGAATCTGTCTTAAGATACTCCCCTAATCCGCCGGCAATCCCTCTTCAATCCTTTTAGCTGTATTTTCTCTTTTGTTGACTATAATACCCCCGCCCGCTATATATTCATTACCGGACGATGTTTCTATTATTACAGGCATTGCCATGGAAGGTTCCTGAAAATATTTATTTTTACTCCACTCTATAACATCACCCGGCGTGCGAAATGTAATCGCGGTTTCTCCGTCTTGAAATCGCAATATTTCCTGATGCTGAAAAGATTCTTTTTCTTCAGAATTATTAAAATTAGGTTTTTCAAAATTCATACATTAAAAATTAATTGTACCTCTTTATAGTAGCAGATTAAAAACGAAATATAAATGAATTTTACTTCCCGTGGAGAGTGTTTAGATCTGATGAGGTCTGGCTTTGTAGGGTTTAGAGAACTTAGGTATTTCATTAGACACCACACGCTTATATGAAATATAATAGATATGCTATAATTTAGTTAAATAGTATGTCTAAAGAAAAAATACCAAAAATTGAAGATGTTGCGAATAAAGAAAATTGGGAAGATGCCAATGTAACATACGAATTTAAAGATGGTAAGTATATAGTGGGAAGGATAGAAATAACTGGATTAGAATACTTATCCAAATTTGAAATGACTTCCGAGGAGGAAGATAAGTTTTTTAATGCTATATATAAATTATTTGCTTTAAATAATTTTAATCTGGAAGAAAAAGAGGTTGAACAAGATATAGGAAGAGAACAACCTATACGAAAATTGGTAAGAAAAATTACAATTAATTTTTCGCCTGAAGCTCCAAAAAAGTGGTACCAAGAACACAAAAAGGAATTAGTGATTACTGGTAAATGGAATCAAAGTGGTCAAAATATTAAGCCTGACCCCTCAATTTTAGATAAGCAGAAAGAGTTGAAAGATATGTATCCAGATACATACCCTGGGGAATATAAAGACCCTTCAGAAGGGTTTATGGAAGAATATACAGGAAGTGTTACTATTTATCCAAATAATATTTCAGATAAATCTGAATTATATATAACTACTTTTCATGAGCTGGCTCATGTAACTCAAAAATGGCAGGGTAGAAGTTTCATGTTAAATACGCCTATTGGCGCAAAATACGGAGAAGAACCTCACGAGGTTGAGGCTGAAAATGTAGGCAAAAAATTTGCAGAAATGTTATTAGAATCAAAAAATAACAAAAAACATAAAACTAAATTTAAAAAAAGATAAAAACAGTAAATAAAATAATAGCCCTTAAAGGGGCTATTATTTTTTAGGTTAAAAATTAGGTGTCTCGGTCTGTAAAACTTGCTAAATATAAATATTTATGATATATAAAGACAAACCTCCAGAGCTTGTTGTAGTCATTATACCTCGCAATTTAGGGAATTGCGAGGGCTCATTATACCGTGCTTAAAAGGAGTGCGGTATCGACAAGCAAAGGAGATAAGCCATGTCCGAAAAATACGTAGAGAACCCAAGCAACTTGAATAAATTCGATCTGGTGCAAAGCGGAAGAATAGAATTGGGAGTAATAGTCAGCGATCCCTTTTCTGTGAGCTGGCATGAACATGGTCCAATAGGTGATCCTAGTTCTTATGCTCTCGTAAACGATAACATGGTCGTTGTTTGGCTTCCTCTGGAATCACGCACAGAGCTTTGCAGAATTGATAATCTGAATCTACTTAGCGTAGATATTGAAGATCTAAAACAGCGTTTTTCTGACCTTGTGTCAGATGCGTTGTTGGATGCTCATAGGCTTCGCGCAGCTGCCGATGCGATAGGTGAAAAGAAAGCATAGTTAGTTCTTTCTACAGCCCTCTATTAGAGGGCTGTTTTTTGTTATTGTTCCACAAAAATACTATTCTAATGTAATCTTCTCCGGAGATAAATCTTCAAACTGTTCTTTTGAGTAAACACCGATACCTCTTAGCTGATTTTCCTCTCGTGTACTTGTTGTAAAAAGAGTAATGTGAGGCAGTGGAACTTCCAGATCAAGTCCTAGGATCAAATTTAACTGCGTATAAAATGTGGCGATATCCGACAAATCTATTAACTGGATATAGGATTCTCTTATTTCTGGCTGCCCTTCATCACTCTTGCTATCTTCCTCTTCGTAGTTTTTAGTGATGTGATAATATTCGGGTTTGAAAGAAAAAGACTAATTTAAATCTTGTGCGAGTTGTTCGATTTTGTTTAACAGTTGTTTCTTTTTGTCTTCGGGGAATAAATTTAATTTTTCTAAAATAGCTTCACCGGTTCTGCTTCCAATTAAAGTGAGATGGAATTCACTCTTCTCAGAAAGCCCTTCAATTTCTGCCTGGTTCAAGACGGTAAAGGCTTCTCGGGATGTTTTTAGGGTTAAAAATTAGGTGTCTTGGTCGGATAGAATTATTCCAATTTATTTCGAACCACCTTCTCTTTCGCCTCGGATTCTATCTCTTGCCAATCCTCTTCACTAAAATGCCTTTCGTCACCCTCACGACGATAGTAATGCAGCCAATTTGTATTTTCTGAATATTTTTTATACATAACATTCAGCAAATTAGAGCTCACAGGATTAAGACCGAGTTGGCGCTCAATTTCCTCTACCTTTTCTACACTATTTGATTCTATTTCTGCTGTGTATCCATAGCCGGTTACATTTTGTATATCTATTTGAGTATCTGCATCTATCTTATACAATTTTCTTCTGCTAGTCCAAATGGAGGTTTCTTTGGGCCCTAACTTGTATAATGCTTTGGAACATTCATACACATAGTCCCCATCAACAACAACATTGATCTCTACACGTTCTACATCATGCAACGGATTCTCACTCGCTTTAAATGTAAGCTCAATACTCTGAATAATATTATTTTCATCCAATCTCCCTCTAAGTCGAAGCTGTATGCGTATATCATCGGGAAGATGTGTTAACTGCTTTATTAAACTATCTACTCCCGCCATATAGTCAAAATTGAGTTTTTCCGCAAATTCCAAGGCCTGCTCTTTATTCATGGACTCATAAAAACGAGAGTCCTCATGATATTCTCCTATCATCTTGGTATTAGGAAAAAGAGATACTATTTTATCTTCTAACTTTTCTAGATCTTCTTCGGAAGCTAGTAAATATTTACGCTCTATTTCTAAGCTGGGTTCGCGTTCTTTTGGATTAACTTCTGCTTCTTTTTTAGGAAATGATTCATCCATATATTTTTATTACTTTTAATACCCTCCCGGTCACTTGCCCGTCCGTCCTTTGACGGGAACTAGCACATGAGTGTTGCCTCGCAGGGATTCCGGGCTTCGCCCTAGAACCCTCGCTCTCTTCGTTCGCTCTTTGAAACCCCTCGGTTTCAACGCTATGCGCCTAAAGGCGCAAAACGGCATCCGCCACAGGGAACCGCGGTTCCCCGACCCCCTCCGCAGGTTCGAATCCCTGCTGTCAAAAAACCAGTATAATTTTAGCGGGATTAAACCCGCTAAAATTAACTATGTTGCCTCGCAGGGATTCGAACCCCAGTTTTCGGTTCCAGAGACCGACGTTCTACCACTGAACTACGAGGCAATATGTACAAATTTTTTAAAAACTTCTCTTCAACTACGGGGCAATGAACATTTTGTATCTTACCTTAATCAATATTCTTTATCAAGAAAAAGCCCCACAAAAAATGCGAGGCTCGTGCCGGAGGCGGGATTTGAACCCGCACGCTCATAGAGCAACGGAGTTTAAGTCCGTCATGTCTGCCTATTCCACCACTCCGGCAAGGAACAAAGTTTTCTGCTTCGCATAAACATTTATGCGAAGTTTCGTGCGCGCGGCTGGGATTGAACCAGCGACCTCCTGCGTGTAAGGCAGGCGCTCTTCCGCTAAGCTACGCGCGCAGTTTGCGAAGTGAAATAATCACTTCTTTTTCTTATCTCTTTTTTCCTTGATGAGGAATCCCCGCCTCGCGCCTTCCGCGCGGGAAAGAGGAAATGGTTTGCCGTCATTTGCGGCAACAATTTCTTCCGCCTCATGGCGGGGCATTCCGCGTTGAACCATTGCCTCAACCCACTCTTCGCGGGTTAAGACCTGTACTTCGTTATCACTCATCTTCACTCCTTTCTTTCTTGTACTTAGGGCAGACACGTGCCGCGCCTTCTACCCCTCCCGCAACACGGTCTTTCGTATTCTCCCGACAATAATCACACTGTATGACATGCCGGAACATTCTTTCATTTTCTTGGCGCGCCTCACGCACCTGTTCCGCGAGTGTCTTTTGCATTGTTACCTCCATACTCATACAAGGAACCGTCTCGTGCCCCCGGCAGGATTTGAACCTGCGACTTTCGGATTAGAAGTCCGATGCTCTATCCGGACTGAGCTACAAGGGCGTAGTATCCCCTCGCCTCTATTTTAGAGGCGAGGGGTTCGTCCTCCTTCTCGTAAAGATACGGAAGGACACGTGGGTCGTCAGGGAATCGAACCCTGAACCTTCGGGTTAAAAGCCCGCTGCTCTGCCAATTGAGCTAACGACCCGTGTGTAGCCCGCTGTCATTTATGACAGCGGGCTTGCGTGCGCCCGGCTGGCTTTGAACCAGCGACCCCCACTTTATAAGAGTGGTGCTCTCACCAGACTGAGCTACGGGCGCCTATGAATCCTTTTCAGGACATAAAGCCACCACAGCGAGTTCAAGCGGTAGTTGCGGCAAGGGTGCCGTTTTCACACTATTGCTTGCTGTAATGAACTCGCGTATTATATCATAAATTTGTTTTTCCGTCAATTTTTGAGCCCCTAAAGAGGCGGTTTCCGCTTCTTCAGCTGTAAAATTAGCAGTAAGCATCTCTTTTGAAGACGGACTGAGTTTTAAAAGTAGTAATGTCCGCGCATACTCAATTACATTATTCGCAAACTGACGCATATCCCCTCCCTCTTTATTTAAATTATCTATAAACTTAATTGCTTCTTCTTTTTTTAGTTCCGCTATTAGGCCGGTGAAAGAGGCGATTTTTTCAAAATCTGTAACTCCAAGAAGAGAGCGAGCTTTTGTAGCATCTATATTTCCAACAGAAAGCACCTTGCCTAAAATACTTTCGGCATCACGCAAAGAACCTCCTGAAGCGGCAACTACAAGGCGAATAACATCGTCATCAAGTTTTTTATTCTCGCGTTTTATAAGATCACCCAATCTTGTGGTTATCTCTTCTGTGTTTAAATAACGAAAATCAAACCTCTGTGTTCTTGATATTATGGTGGGCAAAACCTTATGAGGCTCTGTTGTTGCCAGTACAAAAACCACATGCGCGGGAGGCTCTTCAAGTGTTTTCAAAAGCGCATTAAAAGCATCTTTTGATAACATGTGTACCTCGTCTATTAGATACACTTTGTACTTTCCTTTGTTGGGTGAAAATCTAACTGCCTCTTTCAACTCTCTTATATCATCTATACCCCTGTTTGACGCGGCGTCTATCTCTATCAGGTCAACAAAAATTCCCTCGTCTACTTCACGACAAACTTCGCATTTAGCGCATGCCTCACTTTTTTGCTCCACACAATTTAAAGTTTTCGCGAAAAGCCGTGCAGTTGTGGTCTTGCCCGTCCCTCGCGGTCCTGTAAACAAATAGGCATGGGCAACCTCATCCATCTTTACCGCGTTTTGAAGCGTTGTAATTACATGTTCCTGCCCAACAACTTCACTAAAAGTTTTCGGACGATATTTTCTATATAGTACTTTAGACATATAAATATTTATAAAGATTAAAATTTATTTACACAATATAATTTAAAATATCGTCCGAGGGAAGGGGTCGGGAAACGGAAGTTTCCCGTGGCGAATGTCGTTTTGCCCTGAGCTTGCCGAAGGACGACGGTCGCTATTTTCTATATAGTACCTTACTCATAGTCAAATATTATCACAAACGCGGAGCAAAAGAAAATCCCACTACTTACAGTAGCGGGATTAAAAATTAAAGAATAATATTTAGAGACTGGAAAAAAGCGTATCTTTCATTGAGCCCTTGTGCGGTCCTACCACAGCAAGCTGAAGGTTTGGTCCGAAAAAGACTTTAGGAACCAGGCCAACCACCTCTTTAGCGGTTACTCTTTCCCTGTTTTCCATCTCCTCTTTAGGAGTCGAGAAAGTGCCCGAGTACAAAAATTCCATAGCTAGCGAACTGGCAACAGAAGAACGGCTCTCGGATAAGCGAGAGAAACCAGACCTTAGCATGTTCTTTGCTTTGGCAAGCTCCCCTTCCGATATGCCGTGTTCCAATAAATTCGCGAACTCACGCCTTATAACCATAATGGTTTCCCCCACCTTAGATGGGTCTGTTCCCGCAGACACATAAGTAAACCCTGTATCTGTCGCCTGTTGGCTGGAGGAACTGACTGTATAGGCAAGGCCTCTGTTTTCACGAACTTCGCGAAAAAGCCTTGAACTCATGCCTTTGCCCAAAATGGTGGTTAAAAGATCCAGAGCCGGCACCTCAGGAGAACCGAAAGGAAATGATTTTGCCGCCAAAACAAAACTGCTTTGGGGTATGTCTTTGTACGCCACCGATACGCGTTCCACTTTTTTGTTTTCAAGCGGAGGCATTTGAGGGCGCTCCCCTTGTGGAACGTCAGCGTAAAACTCATTGAGTATTGCCAGGGCTTTGTTTTCAGGCGGCAGATTTCCCGCAACCACGATAACCAAATTATTGCGGTTGAAATATTTTCTGTGCCAATAACGAAGCTTGTCAGTAGTGGTACTTGCCACGGCTTCTCTTGTGCCTATCGTATTTTGCCCGGCAGGCTGGTCTCCATAAAGCATGGGCATTATCATGTCACCCAAAACATCACCCACATCTGATTCCGAGCGTGCCATCTCCTGAAACACAACCAATTTTTCTTTTTCAAGCTCGCTTCCCCGCATAATGGGGTTTATTATCTGGTCCGACATGATGTCGGCAACACGGGCAAAATGCTCTACGAGAGCATCCACATAAAACCAAATAAACTCATTGTTGGTAAAAGCATTGTTGCTTGCGCCCATATCACTAAGTTCTACCGCAATCTCATGAGCTGTCTTTCTTCTTTTTGTACCTTTGAACATCATGTGTTCAAGTAAATGAGATATTCCGTTTCGCTTTGGGCTCTCGTACCTGCTTCCCGCACGCACAGCGCATATGTGGGTAAAAAAACCCGTACCGCGCATGGGAACCATAAGTACTGGAATACCATTATCCAGCTTTCGTTCTATTATTCTAAGGTCAATCATGTTGACCCTCCTTTTAAAGAGCTTGTTAACTGCGCAAACTATAACACAGAACCATAAAAAAATAAACCCCTCACATCCTTGCATGTGAGGGGTTTTAAAAAACTACCTTATTATTGTTTGCTCTCTGTGAGGTCCTACAGAGATAAATTTTGCTTTTGTCTTCATTGCGTCCTCTATCGCGCGTACATAAGCGCGAGCCTTCTTTGGCAGACGGGAATATTTGGTAATTCCCGAAATATCACTATTCCAACCATCAACCGGACGCAAGGCGGCCTGAGAACCTTCTTCCAAACCGCAGGATACATCTTCGCAAACTGCCTGTTCATGTTCGCTGCAATTTTTATAACCAATCCCCACATAAAACTGCGGTAAACTATGTAAGACGTCAATCTTTGTAACCGCAATTGATGTAAAATCATTCCGCCTGTTCGCGTAAGATAAAAGAGGAAGGTCCAGCCACCCACACGCGCGCGGACGCCCTGTTGTAGCTCCGTATTCTTTGCCCCATTCACGGAGTTTATTATCCATAGCTCCTTCAAGTTTTGTAGGAAAAGCACCGGGACCAACCCGCGTACTATACGCTTTTACAACGCCTATGCGCTCGTCTATGCGATTTGCGGGTATACCCGACCCTTGAGACGCGGCAGCAATCGTACAGGCACTTGAAGTGCAAAAAGGATACGTTCCGTGGTCTATATCCAAAAGCATGGCCTGCGCGCCTTCCAAAAGTATATTAGACCCCCTGTTTAAATACGAGTCTATCTCATTTTCGGCATTACATATCAGCCCGCGAACCTGCTCCGCGTATTCCATAAATTCACGGTACATCACTGAGGGGTTTGGTATATCCCAGTGTCTGTATAAAATCTGTAGGATAAGTTCGTACTCATTGTATTGATCAAAAAACCTATCTCTAAAATCGGTTCTCAGCAAATCGCCCGCGCGAAAACCTTTGCGGGCATGCTTAGCCGCAAATACAGGACCCATTCCTCTTTTGGTAGTTCCTATTTTTTTCTTTGGAGAACGTTTTAGCTCTTCAGCTTCGTCCAATAACACATGCCAGGGCATAACAAGATGCGCTTTTTTGCTGATAATAACATTGTTTACATTCAGGCCTCCGGATTTAAGCTCGCTTATCTCCTGGGCAAGAGTAGGTATATGAACCGCGGTTCCCGCACCTATTACGTTCAACGTTCTACTGTTGAACACTCCGGCGGGAACAATGTGAAGCTTTGCCACACCTTCGGGCATATCTTTGGTATGCTCGTTTTCTATTGTATGCCCGGCATTATTACCTCCGTTAAAACGAATTACCATGTCAGCATCCTGTGCTAAAAGGTCAACTATTTTCCCTTTTCCTTCATCGCCCCACTGGGTTCCAATTACTGCGGTTACGGGCATTTATGCCTCCTTTTTTAAAATAACTGCCATTATTGTACACTACGAATGAAAAAAATAAAACAGGCATTTAGCCTGTTTTATTAAACTCTGTTATTTAAAAAATCGTAAATTTTATTTGGGTCTCATTGTCGGAAACAGTATAGATTCACGCAAAGCATGCGTACCCGTTAAAAACGCGGTAATACGATCTACTCCCATCCCAAAACCAAAGGCAGGAGGCATGCCGTACTCCAAAGCTTCCACAAAATCCTCGTCCATAAACTGCGCTTCATCGTCTCCTTTTTTGCGGAGTTTTTCCTGTTTTTCAAAAAATTCACGCTGGCGTACAGGATCATTCAACTCCGAATACCCCTTTACAAGCTCCCACCCCGCTATTGCAAGCTGAAAACTTGCGGCATACTCCGGATTATCCTCAAGCGGTTTCGCCAATGGAAGCATCTCGCTTGGATGGTGTATAACAAATGTCGGATCAGATATTTTAGGCAGGCAATATTTTTTATATATAGCATCAGCTACTTCTGTTTTTGAATACACATCCTTTTTTATATCAACGCCAAGTTCCCCGGCCTTTTTCTTTAATGCTTCAAAATCATAGTCATCATAATTTACATCAGCATATTTCTGTAAAAGTTCGTTAAACCCTATGCGCTCCCACGGTGTTTTAAAGTTTATTTTTTTACCTTCATACTCATAAACTGTTTTTCCCACAACTTTTTTTGCAAGATTTTTAACAAGCCTCTCTGTAAGTTTCATACCCTCTTTATAGTCGGAATACGCCCAGTAAAATTCAAGCATTGTAAACTCCGGGTTATGCGAATAATCCACACCCTCATTCCTAAAATTCCTGCCAAGTTCATAAACCTTTTCCATACCTCCAACTAAAAGGCGTTTTAGATAAAGCTCCGGCGCTACGCGTAAATACATATCCATATTCAGAGCGTTTAAATGGGTTTCAAAAGGGCGCGCCATAGCACCCCCGGGAATGGTTTGCAACATGGGTGTTTCAACCTCCATAAAACCTTCTTTTTCCAAAAAATTACGGCATTCAGAAATTATGCGCGAGCGCGTTTCAAATATTTCGCGTGTATCATCATTCATTAAAATATCCAGATATCTTTTGCGGTATCTTTGCTCAATATCTTTTAGTCCGTGCCACTTTTCAGGAAGCGGACGTATAGACTTTGCTATAACATCAAACTTTTTAACATCCAGGGTTTTCTCTCCCCTTTTTGTTGTAAAAAGAGTACCTTCTATGTTTAAAAAATCTCCCACATCAAGCAGAGCTTCCACGTCTTCATATATATTTTTACCTAAGCCATCCTCTCTAAAAGCAATTTGTATAGAACCGGAACCATCTTTTATATTCCCAAAGGTAAGTTTTCCGTGCTGGCGTATAGACATAAGACGACCGGACAGGCGCACCAGTTTTTCCGCTTTAGACAGCTTGGCAAAATCGCTCAAAAGCTCATGGGTTGCATGAGTGTTTTTTACGCTTACAGGATAGGGATTGTGCTGTCTTTCAATAAGCACCTTACGCTTACTTAAACGATTTTTTATTATTTCTTTAAGTGTTCTTTTTTCTGTCATTTTTAAAACTTATACTAGTACCCTTATATTTTATTATACCTTAATCCAAAAATAAACCCCGTTAGAAGCAGGAAGCAAAACGCTATCCATTTTCTAACAGGGTACACACTTACTCAGAATTATTACTCTTTTCAGTATCAATTATCCTTATATTCTCTTCGGCGAGTTCCCAAAGCTGCCTGCGCGCTTCTTGTTCCGCGTTCTTGCGCATACCAGCGACAATTTCTTCCGCTTCCTCGCGCGACTGCCCCGTTGATTCCACAATACTCTCTATGAGCTCTTCGGTCATCTCAGGAGAATAAAAACCTGTTTCAAAATCTCTGGCAATATGCTCTTCTATCATTCGCTCCATGTCAAAAAGGGCGACTATCTGCTTTCCCATATGTCTTTTTTCCGGGGAAACCATTCCGACAGCGCGCCTTGATGCCACAGCCCTTTCGGCAAGCAAAATCTCGCGTTCGTACCATCCGACAAGAATGGTAAGGTGCATGCGCAGCGAGTGTCCGCAAGGCAGAAATTCAGACGCTCTTCCATCTTCCTCGCAGTCTCCATTTCCACAAGGACATCCCGAAGATGTTTGCCCAAGCTCTTTTCCCGCCTTTTCGAGCAAGTCTTCCAATTCCTTAATCCTGTTAGTTTTCAGATACTCATTCTTCACAAATATCTGATAAAAAGGAATAAGTGAGGTAAAAAATCCAACATCGTCACCTGCAGGGGTAACATTAATACCCGGGGGCAGTTCCAAGTCGCTATTTGCGAGCTTATACGCGTCATTTACAACTCTGAAAGTCTCCAAAAAAGTCTTAACTGTAGTATTGTCGCCGGAAATTAGCTTATCGCGAACCATTGTGTCCAGAATGTCATAGAAGACATGTGCTTCAAAAGCGCCAAACCTCCAAACTTCTCCGGGCAGCGGTTCTCTGACAGAATTATCGCGTACAAAGTTAAAGATAGATTCTTCAGAAATTCCCATATTTAGACCTCCTTTCTGTAAGGTACTATTTGAGCTTAAAATACTACAAAAACAAGTTTTTGTCAAACCTAAAAAATTGACTCATGACCCTGAGTTAATTATAAAAAAACGACTCATAGTGATGAGTCGTTTTTTTATGCGATTTTTGTTATCCTATATTTCCTTTTTCCTTTCGGTGTATGCACCTCTACATCCTCGCCCACTTTTTTGCCCATAAGGGCTCTCCCTAATGGAGATGCGGCTGATATTTTACCCGCCGAAGCATCCGCCTCTTCGGTGCTTACCAACACAACTTTTGACTTATTGTTTGAAGTGGTTGCAAACTCCACACTGGCGCCAACACTTACAATATCCTTATTCCTGCGTTTTATGATTACAGCTATGCGAATCTTCTGCTCCAGTTCTTCTACTCTACTTTCCAAAGCAGTCTGGGCTTCTTTAGCAGCAAGATAATCGGCGTTTTCATCCATATCTCCCTGTTGAGCCGCCTCTCTTAACCATTCCGCTATCTCCCACTTTTTTACTGTTTTAAGTTCTTCCAACTCACGTTTGAGCTGATCCAGCCCTTTCTTAGTAAAATATTCTTCCATAAAATAGGACGCAAAACCTTGCAGGGTTGTGGGTTGTTAATATATCCCACATTCCACAATGCAAACAACTTTTTTATTTTGCGCTGCTTTAAATTAATTAATATTTTCCGAAACATCTTCAGAAACCGTCTCCGCTTCAGGCGCCGTTTGTACGGGAACAGGTTTCGGATAAAGCTCCGGGTGCCAGATTTTAAAATAAGAATCCAATATTCTGTATGCCACACGTACCGCGTTGTTACTGCCCTCTCCTTCTTCAAGCAAAACGGTAATTGTCACTTCAGGATTCTCATACGGTGCGAAACCTGTAAACCACGCGTTGTTCTTTCTTGCCGTCTGAGCCGTCCCTGTCTTTCCCGCCGAAGTTACCGGCAAATTTCTAAAATAAATACTGCTTCCTGTCTGAACTGCCTGCCTCATTCCCTCTCTCACAACATTAATGGAACTTTGGGAAAGGAAATTTTCATTAATTATATCATTCTTTCCGGACTCCTGCATTACACCATCCTGTGAATAAATCCCGGAAACAATATTGGGCCTAAAAAGGGTTCCTCCGTTAGCAAACACAGATGTGGCTGCAGCCACTTGCAGTGGTGTTGCAAGAATATCCCCCTGTCCTATGCTGGCGTTATAAGTATCTCCTATCTGCCAGCGCTCACCTTTTGTCTCCATTTTCCACTCAGGATCAGGTACACGTCCGGAACTTTCGGAACCAAAATTTATACCAAGCTGCGTGCCCCATCCAAACTCTTTCAACCAGCGTGCCATTCTTTCTATGCCCAAACCTTTTTGGGACTCATAACCGCCTCCTATCGTGTAGAAATATACATTACTTGA
The DNA here is from genome assembly GCA_040879145.1 of Candidatus Spechtbacterales bacterium. NCBI lineage: Bacteria > Bacillati > Minisyncoccota > Minisyncoccia > Candidatus Spechtbacterales > Candidatus Spechtbacterales bacterium. The sequence goes on from JBBDKX010000035.1 coordinate 18,916, forward strand.
TACAGCAATTGCACCCCTCATGTCAACAGCTCCATGATTTTTGTTGTCATTAAAACGATAAACAACAGAGGGATCGTATACGCTTGGTACACTGATATAGCCGTGAGTTTGCAGTACTTTATCCGCGCTTATTATGCCCTCTTCAAGAGCCGCAGCCGCTATAAAAGGTTTGATAACAGACCCGGTAGCATACTCTCCAAGCGCTACTCTGTTAATAAGAGGGCTTTTGGGGTCTTGAAAATATGCCTCTGCCTGTCCTTCTGTAAGGCCCGCAACAAAGTGGTTTGGGTCAAAGTCAGGCAGACTAACCATCGCAAGTATGTCACCGTTAGAGGGGTTCATAACCACGGCAGCAACAGAGGTAATTCCGTACTCGCGCAGGGAATCCTTCAGTATCTGATAGGTCTCGGTCTGTAGCCTGTTGTCTAAAGTCAGCTGTATAGAACTTCCCTCTTTTACGGGTTGCAGAACTTTTTCCTCCACAACATCTCCTTTTGCGGTTACAAATTTAGCAAAAAGACCCTTAGTACCCCGTAAAAACCTCTCATAATAGAACTCTACACCCTTTTTACCAACGTTATCCGTCAAAGAGTACCCTGACAGCTTTTCTGTCTCTTCGGCCGTAATAGAGGCAGTATAGCCTATCAGATGCGAATATACGCTACCATGCGGATAAACTCTCTGGGGGCGCTCCTCAAGGGAGAGTGGCGGATAATCAGTCAATAAAGACCTCACTCGCGAAACCTCAGATTCTGTGAGGTTTTTTGCTATAACAAGACTGCCAAGATTTCGCTCCTGAGCGGAAGATATAATTCTATAAAAATAGTCACTTGAAAATCTGTCAAAATATTGCGCCAAAGAAACAGAGAGGTTTTCAGCTTCCTCTTCAGGAAGCTTGCTTGGATCCAGTATTAAATTAAAGCCAAGCTCGGAGTAAGCGAGTACTTCACCATCAGAAGATGTTATCTCACCCCGAGGAGCGCCCATGTCATGAACTCTTTGCGCGTTAAGCGTAGCTAATTCTTTGTACTCATTCCCATAACGCACATTGAGATACACACCATAACCTGCCAAAAAAACGAGTATCGCAAATATTCCCAAAAAAAAGATACGAGTAGATGTGGGATTAACCGGAACTTCCAGTTTTTGCTCTCCATCTTCAAAAAGCGGACTTGAGGCATCACTAAAAACATCTTCAGGAGTAATATCGCTTCTTGCATGAAGAGGCACCCAAAGATCAGATGGGTGCTTAGAGCGTTTCAAGCTGTTAAACAAAGGCATATTTCCTTTTATTTAAGCCTGGGTGGCTTTTGATTGTAATTCATATCCACTAAAACTTCCCGTAACTGATCTATATTTTCAAGCACAACACCTGTTCCTCTAACAACGGCTGTCAAAGGGTCTTCGGCGATACGTACAGGCATCTGAGTCTCTTTTTGTATAAGCTCATCGAAACCGCGAAGTAAACTTCCGCCTCCCGCAAGAACGATTCCGCGCTCCATTATGTCGGCTAAAAGTTCTGGTGGAGTTTGTTCAACTGTACCCTTAATGGCGGTTGCCAAAGCATTAACTGAAGGTGTTAATGCTTCGCGAATATGCTTATCCTGAATTATTATTTCTTTTGGTAAACCTGTAATAAGGTCTCTTCCGCGCATAGGCATTGAGATTGTTTCTTCCAAAGGAAGTACGGATCCGGCCGCTATTTTAAGATTTTCAGCTGTCCTTTCTCCAAGAAGTAGGTTAAATTCTTCACGAGCGTAATTTACGATATCCTCATTTAACCTGTCTCCCGCAATGCGTAATGAACGCGCAACCACTATACCTCCGAGAGATATTACAGCTACCTCGGTAGTACCTCCTCCTATGTCTATTATCATATTTCCCGAAGGCTCCTGAACATCGAGGCGCGCGCCAATTGCGGCAGCCATAGGCTCTTCTATTAAATACACCTCACGGGCTCCCGCGGCTTTTGCTGCATCTTCAACAGCGCGTTTTTCTACTTCGGTAACTCCCGATGGAATCCCTACAACAACACGCGGACGTGGAAGAAAGCGAAGTGGCTCAGAGTGAACTTTATCTATAAAATATTTAAGCATCTGCTGTGTTATCTCAAAATCTGAAACCACGCCGTCCACCAAAGGACGTGAAGCTACAATATGAGCAGGTGTTTTACCCACCATTCTCCTGGCCTCCTCGCCTATAGCAAGAACACGCCCGGTTTTTTGGTTTATAGCGACAACAGATGGTTCGTTTATAGCTATTCCTTTTTTCCGAACATAAACAAGTGTATTTGCGGTACCAAGGTCTATTCCTATGTCTAGAGAAAAGGCTCCTAAAATTTTATTTAACATACAATTGAATGGTTAAATGGCCAAATGGCTGGTAGAGATGGTAAAAACTTAACCATTTAGCCATTTGGGAAGATTATTGATTTTTATAATTTCCTCTTTATCTGAACTTCTTCTCTTTATCTCAAAACCCCCGGCTTTCAAACTGCGCTCGCTTACAACTACACGCAACGGAATTCCTATAAGATCGGAGTCTGCAAACTTCTGTCCGGCTGAAATATCTTGCCTGTCATCATATAGCACTTCTGTGTTTTGAGCAAGCAGTTTTTCATATAATTTATCGGCATCTTTTTCACCTCCTGAAAGCGCGATAAGATGCACCTTGAAAGGCGCTATTTCATCGGGCCACACAATACCTTTACCATCGGAGAGTACCTCAACTATAGTTCCCATTAACCTGCCAAGCCCTATGCCATAACTCCCCATTACAACCGGGTGGTTTTCTCCTTTTTCATCCGAATACGTAAAGCCAATTGCGTCAGAAACTCGCGTCCCAATGGGGAATATATTTCCAATTTCAACAGATCGCTTTTCTTCCAGCTTATCCTTAACTAATCCCAGCTCCTCTATTGTTTCATCTGTAAACACCTCTTTGTTTATAGCAAGTTTTTTATCTTTATCAATAAAAATGGTGTCCTCTCCTGCCTCTGATAAAACCTGAAACTCATCCGACCAGGGGCCGAACACACTCCCGTCCGCGCGGGTTAAATATGTTTTTTCCTTCAAACCAACCCGATCCACGATATTAAAATAGGCTTTTTTGGCTTCTTCATAAAAATGCATGAGCTCATTTTCTGTTCGTGAAAATGAATACATGTCTTTCATAAAAAATTCTCTGCCTCTCATAATACCGCTCTTTGCTCTCAACTCGTTACGGAATTTTGTCTGAAACTGATACACAGAAAACGGCAAATCCTTATATGAAGAAGTATGGTTTTTTAACATCTCGGCAATCACTTCTTCGTGGCTAAAAGCAAGGCCGAGATCCGACCCGTTTTTTAGTTTTGTCTTAAACCAAACATCCACTTTTTCATCATCCCATTTGTCCGCTTTTTTCCAAATCTCAGAATCCTGTAGAGTGGTCATTTCTATTTCCTGTCCACCTATTGTATTCATTTCTTCACGAATAACCCTCTCTATTTTTTTTAACACGCGCAAACCAAGAGGCAAATATGAATAAACGCCCGCCATTTCTTTATTTATAAATCCCCCACGAATTAAAAGTATCGCGTTTTTTGAAACCTCATCTTTTGGGGCTTCTTTCCTTGTTTTTGTAAATAGGTTTGACTGACGCATGGTTTTGTCCCGATACCACCCAAATCTTTGATTCGCTTGCAGTATCGTGGATCCTCGACGCTATAACAAAATCAAAGATTTTGATAGCGTCGGGATTCGCAAGCTCACAAAACAAGATTACACTGATAACAACTGATACCACTGATGATTTTTACATGCATCAGCGTAATCAGCCATTATCTGTGATATCTAAGCGAGCGAAGCGAGCTTAAAAAAATCTATTTATATCGTGTACTGTAATTAAAACTATTAGCAGTATCAGTAGCACAAAACCTGTAGCATGTGCCGCTGTCTCCACTTTACTGCTAACAGGGGAACCTTTTATCTTCTCTGCTACCAAAAAGGCGAATCTTCCGCCATCAAGCGCGGGGAAGGGAACTATGTTCAAAATACCGAGACTTAAAGATATTAGCGCTATAAATTGCAATACGTAGGTAAGCCCGAGGTCGCGAACGGTTCCTGTCATAATGGCTATGCCTACCGGACCCGAAATGTCTTCGGGTACGCTCCCATCAACTACAGCCTGTTTTACAGTACTGCCAAAAACACTTACCGAGGCGACAGTGAGATTATATGTTGTCTTAGCTCCTTCAACTAATGCTGTGTGGGGTGGGTGTTGTATAACACCTATTCGTACCAAACTTATTCCTGTAGCTCCCTGACCTTCCGGAATATCCTCGCGTGCCAAAATTGAAAACTCCAAAGTATCCTTACCTCGTTCTACTGTAAATAACAATGTTTCACCCGTGTGTCCAGATATAAAATCGGATACTTCGCCGGCAGATTGAGCTGATGTAACACTCTCCCCTGCTTGAATACTTAAAATTTTGTCTCCCGTTAAAATACCCGCGCTCTCAGCGGGAGAGTCCTTCACAACACTTATTATCTGAACCGCTACATCTTTGACATTGGAAGGGGTTTCTTCGTCTCCTATTATTGTGGGAGCGCCTATCATGTGGACTGCTGAAAAGAAGACGTACGCTACCAAAAAATTCATTACAACACCTGCAACTATGACCAGAGATTTTTTCCAAAAAGGTCTGCCCGCAAAACTGCGCGGATCATTCCTGTCTTTGCCGTCCTCTCCGTGTATCTTTACGAAGCCCCCTATCGGAAATAAATTAAAGGTATATGTTGTCTCCCCTTTTTTTATTCCAAAAAGCTTTGGAGGAAATCCAAAACCAAACTCATCCACGCGCATTCCACTCTTTTTAGCCACGATAAAATGACCAAACTCATGAGTCAGGACTACAATTCCCAGTATTAATATAAATAGTAATATTGTTAACATTTTTAGGTTTTAGGTTTTAGGTTTTAGGTTTTAAGTGTAATACCTAACCCCTAATACCTAGAACCTACTGCTCAAGTATCTCCCTCTCTCGCCCATCAATAGCTTCTTCTACTTTTTTGTTATACGCGTTTATCATATCCTGCAGAGCTTCTTTCTGTTTAAACTTCTCGTCTTCGGATATTTCTTTATTTTTTTCGGCGTCATCCAAGTCCTTAAGCGCTTCTTCTCTTATATTTCTCATACTTATGCGCGCGCTCTCGCCAAATTTATGAGCCTCTTTCGCAAGCTCTTTCCTTCTCTCTTCTGTAACAGGCGGCAAAGTAATACGAATAGAGTTACCTTCAACAACAGGATTAACATTCATGTCCGACTGCCTTATCGCGTTTTGCACAGCGCCCACAAGAGCGGCGTCCCATGGCTGTATCAAAATCTGATTATTTTGCGGTATACTCACAGATGCCACCTGTTGCAGAGGCATTTTTGAATCATAAGCATCCACGGGAATATCTTCTACCATTCCCGCGTTAGCGCGCCCGACACGAAGACTTTTTAAATCTCCTGCCAGAACTTCCATCGTTTTTTCTAATTTTGGACTTATATCACTATTTTGCATATTTTTTTATTGAAAGACCCTCTAACGCGTAGCGCACATTAACGTTGGTAGTCATTAAGTTTTGATAAATATTCAAAAGGTCGCTTAATAATTTTTCATTCGCGGGCATGTTGCTTCGGGCAATCTCCATCCAAACACGAAGCGCTTCGGCAACATCTCTCCTGTCCTCCATTTTGGCATATTTTTCACTTATTTTAAAGCTCTCAGAAAGAGAATTTTTAAAAAAAAGGTCCCAATCCGTCCTGTATCCTTTTATTTTTTTACGATAATCTTTATCATCCAACATTCTTTTGGCAAAACCGGGGCGTCCACTCCAATGAAGTTTTAATTCTTTTATAGGTTCGGTATTGAGTTCTTTTTCTATCACTTCATCGGCAACCATTAAAAACTTCATCTCCGTACAACGGGAACGTATAGTCTCCAAAATAATCTCAGGGTAAGAACTGCACAATATAAATATAGTATCGCCTCGCGGTTCTTCTATCATCTTTAACAAGGAATTGGCTGCATCCGTGTGCATATTGTGAGCAGCCGGTATTATAACTATTTTATACTTTCCTGAAAAGGGTGAAGTATAAAGCCGTTTTTTTAAATCCTGCGCGTCTTCAATGGGCAAAGGGCTCGGGGTTTCTATAATATCGGGCCCTCCTTCGCGCAAGGCTACGGAAGGGTCAAGTACCCCGCCATCTTCAAACTGAAGCCATGCGGCGATTTGGCGGGCAAATTCAAGCTTACCCACGCCTTCAGGTCCTGTAAATAAAAAGGCGTGCGCTAAATTATCATTAGCGCTCATATCTTTAAACATTTTAAATTGTTTGGGGTGAAAATTTAACATTAAAAAATGTATCATTTAATACATAATATACTTTATACAGCAATTTTTAAATGTTCCACTGCACCTACCTGTATGCCAATTGAAACATGAACCGGCAGGCAGGGTGAAACATTTAAAAATTGACATTTTGTATATTTTGTGCTATTTTTATAGTAGTTCATACCACTATAGAAGGAGGAAAGATGGAAGAGAAAATATCCAGAATATTTTTACCGACTATTCTTTTGGTTGCTTCTTCAAGCCTTTTACTATTTCTTATTGCAAGGATGGCATTTGTTGGTTTGACAGATGAAATACTTGTAAATTTCTTAGCAATATTTATGCTATTTGCTATAGGAGCCAGTATATCCCTATATACACTCATACAAAATATCGTACTCGCGATAACGGAACGGCACTGCACACATCAAGCACATAACTTGGAAATGGATACTCAGAAGGAGGAACGATGAAACCAAGATTTGCGGAAATCGCACGCAACATTGAAATTTCATTTCGCAAAGTAGTAGAATCTATATCTATGCTTGTAGGAAGTATTTTCATAGTCGTACTGGCAAGCATGATTGCAAGTTATCCGTCTCAAGTCGTGATGGTTCTTATCTCTATAACCCTTCTGGGCGCGGGCTCAAGAAAGCTCTACTCTTCAGGAAAAGATCTCCTAGTATACATTGTACTGGATGATCACGCTACAGACATGCGAATTTTCAATGAAGTGGGAGAGGTTGATAAAGAGTTGGATGAGATTAGAAAACCCAACCTATCCACAATTCGTGGCGCAAGCACAGACGGCGGAGATATACCACTGCCGACAAAATAAGCACCTTAAAACGACCCTCCGGGGTCGTTTTTTTTATTAAAAACCCGGTTGAGGTTTCAAGTAATACTTTATGAAGTCATAAGCGGGAAAATATGCGTTTCGCAGTATAATGTAAAAAACTCAATAGTCTCGGCTTTTCAGCTTTCCGCTTATTTCTAGGAAGTGGCGAGGAGCGGAATAAGACGTAGATGACAACTACGTTGTTGAGCACCGCAGCCGCTGACAAAGAAATAAGCGAAAAGATAAAGCCACTATGCCACCTCCCACTCGTGCGCCAATATACGCTTTAGCACCCTCTTAAATTCATTTTGAAACCTCTCGGTATTATATCTATTTCCTATATTTCTCATCATTACGGGATTATATCCCTCATAGTTGTTCACAAGACGCCTTACACCATCAGCCAAAACTGCCGGATGCAAGTCATCAAAAAACTCCCCGCTTACACCTTCCACAACACTCTCAAGTACCCCTCCCGCGCGGTAAGCTAAAACGGGCTTGCCAAAAATCATAGCTTCTACAGCGGATATGCCAAAATCTTCACGACCCGGATATATATAAGCAAAACAGTTCTCATATGCGTACTGCACAATATCATCAGGCTGACGTCCAAGAAAAATAACATTATTGGAAGCCAGTTTTTCAAGCTCTTTTTTCTCCGGACCATCACCAATAACCACTAAAGGATACTTCATTCTACTGAATGCCTCTACGGCAATATCTATGTTTTTATAATCCTGAAGCTGTGAGACTATCAAAAAATACTTTTCAGGCAACTCTGCAAGAATACTTTTTTTGTGCATAGCATCAGAACGCTGTCCGTTTTCCAGGAGTTCTAAACTCGCGCACGGATAAACAACAAAAGAATCTTTATTGTAATATTTTTTAATACGCTGCTTTGTGTTTTTGGAATTTGCTATAAAATAATCCACACGCGCCGCCGCATTAAAATCCCAAAGCCTGAAAAAGTGCAGAGTCATTTTTTCCAGTATGTGTTTTATAATGCCGTCCCTTTTTCGCCTCTTCTCTTCTTTAAATTCCCAAAGATGTTTCGTGGGTGTGTGGCAGTAACTTATATGTATGGTATCAGGGCTTGTAATTACCCCCTTTGCAAAAAAGGCGGAGGATGAAATTACAATGTCATATTTTTGAAGATCAAAATTCTCCATAGCAGGTATGGCTAATGGCGCCAAATAACGAAACCTGGAATGTAATTTTTTAGGAAACTTTTGCAAAAAAGATGTGCGAATATCGGCTGCCGGAAAATAAATATCAGCAAGTTCCGGGTCGCTAAAAAGAGTATATATAGGCGCTTTTGGAAAAATACTATGCAACACACGTAAAACACGTTCGGCTCCGCCAAACTGTGTCATATAATCGTGCACTAATGCGACTTTTAACTTGTTGTTAGTTTGGTTCACAAAAAATAAATGGCTAAATGGTTAATTGTTAAATGGTTAATTATTTTTTACCAGCCATTTAGCCGTATAGCCATTTAACTATTACGAGTACGGCTATTTATTTCTTACTCATTACACTTCGCTTATAGACCTCCAAATTCTCAAGCGCTATTCCTGTGCCTTTTACTACGCACAAGAGAGGCTCGTCTGCAACATAAGCGGGTACGCCCGTTGCTTCCGATAACAACTCATCAAGATTTTTTAAAAGCGACCCGCCACCGGTCATAACCATTCCCTTATCCATAATGTCTGCAGAAAGCTCAGGAGGAGTTTCGCGCAAAACAGATTTTACTGTGAGAACTATCTCTTTTAAGCGCTCGGATATGGCATTGGTTATTTCATTAGTCTTTACCTCAATATTTTTAGGCAGGCCTGATGTCATGTCGCGACCGCGCAACTGAAAGACTTCCTCGTCTTTAAGCGGAAGAGCGCTACCTATTGTTATTTTTATCTCCTCTGCGGTTCTTTCTCCAATGGCTAGATTGTACTGGCTCTTAATATAGCCCACAATGGCGCTGTCTATTTTGTCACCCCCAACGCGCGTTGAAGCGTTAGACACAATACCCCCCAGTGAAATAACAGCCACCTCGGTGGTGCCACCCCCTATATCCACAACCATGTTTCCGCTTGGTGAATTAATAGGTATACCCGCACCTATCGCTGCAAGTACAGGCTCTTTTACCACATAGGCGGCCTTGGCACCCGCATTCATAGCAGATTGCACTACAGCCCTTCTTTCTGTTGAGGTAATGCCTGCAGGAATAGATATCATTATTTCAGGTTTTTTAAGCCGCACCCTCCCTGACGCTTTATTTACGAAGTATCGAATCATAGATTCGGTTACTCTGTAATCGGCAATGACACCATCTTTCAATGGTCTGTGAGCAACTATGCTGTCAGGTGTCATGCCTATCATTTCTTTTGCCTCTTTACCAACAGCCAATATGGTGTTGTCCCAAACAGATACCGCAACTACAGAGGGTTCATTCACGATTATTCCTCTTTTTGGCACATACACAAGAGAGTTTGCGGTGCCCAAATCTATTCCTATTTTTGATGGTGATAACATATGGTCGCTATGCTCCAATTTTTAATTTAAAATTTTAATTGAATGCCTTAATTTATAATGTTTTAACCTGCCTGCCCGCTCCGCCGAGGAAGCGAGGCGAGCCGGCAGGCAGGTAGGAATTAAATAATTTGAAATTGTTTTAAAATTTGAAATTTGAAATTTGCGATGCGTCAACTGTGTTGAGCGGTGCTTCATAATTTATTCTCTCTATGTCCGCCCCAAGACTGCGTAACCTTTCTTCTATCCTCTCATAGCCCCTGTCTACCTGGTAAGCATTTTCTAATATGGTTTCTCCTTCTGCAATCAGTCCCGCAATGATAAGAGACATCCCTCCTCTTATATCTTCTCCCCGTATGGTTACACCCCTGAGTTTTGTGGGGCCTATTACTTCAGCTCTGTGATCATCCATTATATTAACCTTAGCTCCCATTTTCTGCAATTCCTTAAGATAGCTCAAACGCCTTTCATAAAGAGGATCGTGCACAATAGTAGACCCCTGCGTCTGTGTAGCCAGTACACCTATGGGAGATTGAAGGTCTGTGGGAACTCCCGGGTATATCATCATCTGCATTTTAGGCATAAACAACTGCCTCGCCTTTCTTACAAATACAGTTCTTTGGTCTTCAATTGTAAAATCGGCTCCAAATCTTTTTAGTTTTTGCAGAAAAAGCTCAAGATGGGAAAGTGGAAAATCATGTATACGCAGGGCTCCTCCGGCACACAACGCGGTCACAATAAATGTTCCCGCCTCTATATAATCCCGCACCACCTCATGTTCTGCTCCATAGAGAGCTGTCCTGCCTGTAATGATTGCTCTGTGGTTGGGCAAAAGATGAATGTCCGCGCCCATTTTATTCAGAAATTCAACAAGATTTTCTATGTGCGGTTCTGTAGCTAATATTGAAACTTCAATTTTATAAGGAAGAAGACTTGCCGCCATCAATAAATTTTCTGATGCCGTTACACTAAATTCATCCAGAACAACCTTTCTGACAATCGGGACCTTCGGGGTTTTGCGTATAGTAAAGTATCCCTCTTCGGCAATCACCTCATATCCGAGATCGGAAAAAACATTAAAATGAGTATCGAGACCGCGCGCGCCTATTTTGTCACCCCCCGGATAAGGCATTCTAACCTCGCCAAATCGTCCCAAAAGAGGACCTATAAAAACAACGGAAGATCGCAACTCCCTAACCATGTCTGCCGGCATTTTATTAGGATCTATGTTGCTGTTGTCTATGGCAACAACACCTTCCTCGCGCTTTATTCGCGCCCCCATCTTTTCCAAAATTGCCAGCATAACATTAACATCACGAATATCAGGCAACCCCTTCAAAACACATTGATGGGATGTAAGCAAAGTAGCCGCAACCAGCTTTGTTGCAGCGTTTTTCGAGCCCTGGACACTAATCTCTCCTTCCAGTACCCGTCCGCCGCGGATTCTAAACGCCTCCATCATTGGAATTATAATATCACCTGAATTTATGAAATACAAGTTGATTTTTGCCTGCTTTTATTATACAAAAATATAAGGTTAAATTTTGTTGTAATTGCTAACTTGTATTGATAATATACAGTAGTGGAACAAAAATATTCATCTGCAATACTGCACTAAAAAATGCGCTACAAAACACGAAGAAATTTATTTATACTTTTTACCCTGCTGTTTTTTGTAAGTATAGTCCCTGTTATTTTATACACACAAGGATATCGTCTCGATACTCAAAAACTAACCCTGACAAAAACAGGCGGTCTTGATTTAAATGTTATAAATTCAGGTTCGGAAGTATATTTAAACGGCAAGTTCCAAAGAGAAACAAATTTTATTTTTAGAAATGCCGTATTTAGAAACATACTTCCTGGAGATTACAATATAGAAATAAAAAAGGATGGATACCATGCATGGCAAAAAACAGAAGCAGTCAAAGAAGGACAAGTAACCAAATTCACCACAATACGCCTTTTTCCTGTTGAACTGACAGGGGGAATATTGATGAAAGACGTCCAAAATATATTTATATCCCCAAATGAAAAATATTCAATAATCCAAACTCCATCCCCTGCAACTACGGAGGGAGAAACAACAAGCCAGCTTACATACTATGACTTAAATGTAAGACTGCCCATACCTTTACTTACGATACAATCCGATGAAGTAATACGAAGCGTTAAGTGGTCTCCTTCCGGAATATTTTCAATTTTAATAGACGATAATATAAATTCCACACTATATACAGGAGCCGGAGCTGAGGGAGAAGTAGGTCTCGTAAACTGGAGTGTGTTTTTAAGAAGGAGTTATCCCACAGCTTTTAATGAAGATGCTATAGTACTACCCGACAATTCCAGGGACGTAATATACGTAATGACACTTGAAGAGGATGACACATATTCCCTAAACAGGGTGGAGTTAACCCAGGGTATAATACGTCCGGATATAGTAACCGGTATATTGGGATTTACCATAGCAGACGAGAATATGTTTTACCTGGATGAACTCGGGTCTTTAAAAAGAACAAACATATCCGGTAGAGACACTGTGGAAATCACGCCAACCGCGATATCAAATCCCCGAAAAGATTTGACCAAAATAATTGTACGCGGAGACAGGCGCGCCATTGCTGTAATAAACAGTGGAGCTTTGTTTATTTGGCAGGAAGACCAACCACTGGAAAAAGCGGATGACGGAGTGATAAACGCCTCTTTCTCTCCCGACAATAATAAAATACTCTATACAAAAAAAGATGAAGCGGCTATTTACTGGACTGAAGATGTTTTTGGACCGCCAAAACATCTTATCGGAGACATAGAAAGAGTACCATTTGAAAACATAAATAATGCCGCGTGGGTAGGATACGAGTCAAATCATATTGTCTTACAATCACCCACCAGTATTATGTTTACGGAATTAGATGAAAGAGGCGGCAGAAATACAGCCGAATACAATGTTTTAACCGAAGAAAGCGGAGTTTTTGCATCCAATTTAGAACGCCAGGAGGTCTATACCTTGCTTCCGGATAAAAACTTCGTATTTCTTAAATACGAATAGGAAAGAATACCTTTTACGCGTGAACAAACTAAAAGCTCCGGATGTTCGGAGCTTTTAGTTTGTTCACGCGTAAATACAAACCTACTTTTTCTTTCGGTGTCTCATTCGCCTGCGCATCTTCTTTCTTTTGCGCCTTTTAACAGATTTTCTTTTGTTTTTTAACTTAGTACCCATGATATTTTATTCACTTTGTTCATAAAAAGTATAGAGTATGCAGTATACAATATACAGGAGTGCTTTGTAATTAGCTTTGCTGAATACTCTATACTATATACTCTATACTTGAACGAGCGCGAAGCGTGAGTTTTAAGCTCGCTTCGCGAGTTTATCGCTTGCTCCACTGTGGAGCTTTGCGAGCTTTTTTAAGTCCGTATTTCTTTCTTTCCTTTTCTCTCGGATCTCTCTTGAGAAATCCGGATTTTTTAAGGCGAAGTCTCATTTCTGCGTCATATTTTACAACCGCACGCGCAAGTCCGTGCCGTATCGCCTCTGCTTGTCCCCTGGAGCCTCCCCCATTAACAATTACGGACACTTCAAACTTCTCAAGCATCTTAAGTTTGCGCAAGGGTCCGTTAGCTGCTGTAATCAAATCTTCTGTAGGAAGATATTTTGTATGGTCTTCACCGTTTATGGTAAATTTGCCGGAACCATTGTCCCAAATACGCACACGGGCAACAGAAGATTTCCTTCTTCCCACTCCCTCAAAATACTTACCTTCTTTTTTTACGGTCTTTTTAGCTTTTGCCGGAACTGCCTTCTTTGCAGTTGTTTTCTTGGCCTTAGCCGGAGTTTTTTTCTTTGCGGTTGTTTTAGTTTCTGCCATTTTTTTATTTTTCAACTATTAATCTCTTCATTCTGCCTTTTCTTAGGCGGTTGTCAGGCAACATTCTCTCAACGGCTTTTCTTATAACCCATGTAGGGTCCTTTTCGAACATCTCCTCATATGTCTTGCCATAAATTCCGCCTGGATACCCTGAATAATGCCAGTAGATCTTGTCGGTCTTTTTCTTTCCTGTCACCTTGACCTTCTTGGCATTAACAACTTTGACGACGGTATCATCATCCATATTAGGCTTATAAGCAGGGCTGTGTTTTCCCTGCAAATATACAGCTATTTCCGTAGAAAGGCGTCCCAAAATCTGCCCCTTGGCATCCAGTTCAATAACCTCTTTCTTGCTTTCTGTTTTTTTTGAGGTTTTAGTTGTTATTTTCTTTTTACTCATATTTTTGATTACACTATTTGATTGCACTGATGATAACTGATATCACTGATGATTTTTATCTGCTATCTGCGAAATCAGCTATTATCAGTGAAATCTGAAGCCTTACTCAACAAATTCAATAATTGCCCTTTTAGCAGCATCTCCCCTACGCACTCCCCTTTTTACTATTCTTGTATAGCCACCGGGTCTCTCTTTAAAGCGCGGCCCTATCTCTTTTAGTAACTTCTCAACGATCTCTCCTGTAAATTCACGGTTCAACATTCTGCGTACATGCAGAGAATCATTACCGCTCTTTGTAACCAACTTTTCAATAAAAGGGCGAAGTTCTTTTGCTTTAGCCTCTGTAGTTTCTATTCTTTCATTTTTAACCAAAGCCTCCGCAAGAGAGCGAATTAACGCTTCGCGCTGGTCTTTCTTTCTATGAAATTTTCGTCCTTTTACAGATTTTTTCATATTTAAAATTATTTCTTCTTCTTAGCTGCAGGCTTCTTCTTTGCAGTTGTTTTCTTGGTGGCTGTCTTCTTGGCTGTAGCTTTTTTCTTTGTTGCAACTTTCTTCTTTTTCTTGCCCTGTAGTTCCTGTAAAACGTTGAAGTGATTAACAAGAACACCTACTGCGTGCTCAAACGCGTCCTCAGGATCAATTGTTCCATCAGTTACAATTTCAAGTACCAACTTATGATAGTCGGTCCTATCTCCAACTCGCATGTTTTCCACTTCAAAATTAACCTTTTTAACGGGAGTGAATACCGAGTCAAGACTAATTACTCCTATCTCTTTCTTCTCTTCATCTTCTTGATTTTGAACATAGCCTAAACCGGACTCTACTTTTAACTCCATCTCAAAAGTTGTTTTTGGCGAAGTTATGCTCGCTATATGTAAATCTTTGTTTATTATTTCAACCTGGGAGGGTGTTTCAATATCTCCCGCCTTTATATCCTTTGGACCTTTCACTTTCAATTTAAGAGTCCTGGGCTCTGAACCATGAAGTTTTAATCTTATCTGCTTAAGATTAAGACTTAGTTCAATTCCGTCTTCAAGTACGCCGTCTATTGTTGAAAATTCGTGTGGAACTCCCGCTATTTTTACTGATGTTATAGCAGCTCCCGGCAAAGATGCGTACAACGCGCGTCTTAAGGCATTTCCTATTGTAGATCCAAATCCAGGATAAAGCTCGCTAATCTCAATAACGGCTCTGCTGTCGCTCTTTTCTACAACTTTAGGTTTTTTGGGCAATGATAGTGAAACTGATTCCATATTTTTTATTTCCTACCTGCGTCGCATTTTGCAACACGGCAGGCAGGCGCTTCGCTCACATAACCGCTGATATATGCTAATTTTGCGGATTTTATGCAGATAGTATCCGCATTAATCTGCTTTAATCCGTATTAATCCGCGGTTTAAGCGAAGCGTTAGTGAGCTTAATTATTATCGTGAATAAAACTCTATAACTGTTTGAAAATTAAACGGCTGTATTTGTTCTTTAATATCAGGTAAAGATTTTACCTTTAACTCCTTTTTCTTTTTATCTAAAACCAACCATGATGGAGGATTGAGGTTCTTTACTCTTATCTCGTAATCGGCAAATATTCCCTTTACAGCGCTTGTTTCTTTGACTGTTATAATATCGCCAGGGCGCACCTGATAAGATGCTATGGTAACCTTCTTTCCGTTTACTTGCATATGCCCATGGCTTATAAGCTGCCTTGCCATCCGCCGTGTTGGCGTGAATCCTCCCGCAAAAACAATGCTATCCAGACGAAATTCAAGTAAAGAAAAGATATTTTCGGGCTTTTGTCCCTTATCAAAATACCGCCTGAATTGCTTTTCGCGCAACCCATACTCTTCGCGGATTTTCTGTTTTTCCGCAAGCTGTAAACCGTACTCTGATTTTTGTCTTGGTCTTCCTCCTTTTGCCATAATAATTATTTGTGGCTAAGCCCTTTGGGCCGCCATCCCGGCCGTTAGGCCTAGGGACTTCACTCACAAATTTAGGATTTAGGAATTAGGAGATAGGAGTTAGCTTTTTTTACGTTTTCTAATTCCTATTTCCTAAGCCCTAATTCCTGCGAGCTTTAGTGAGTTATACTCTTCTTCTTTTAGCCGGCCTGCATCCATTGTGGGGCAGTGGCGTAACATCTTTAATTGCAGTAACATTCAACCCTTTGCCCGTTAAAGCTCTGACAGAAGAATCTCTGCCGGCCCCTATCCCTGTAACATAGATATGCACCTCTTTCATGTCAACATTTTCCAATTTACTTAAAAGTATGTCTACAACCTGTGTCGCGGCATACGGAGTAGCCTTTCTCGGTCCCTTAAAGCCCGCGGCACCCGCAGTTGACCACGCCAAAACATTGCCGTCCTGGTCTGAAGCGGTAAGCATTGTATTGTTGTAACTTGCGCGCACATAAATATTCCCTCGTTCAACTATACGAGCTTTCTTTTTATTCTTGGCTTTCTGAGCGTCCGTTTTGGATGCCTGATCGCCTGCTTCAACTATTGCTACACGTTTTTTACCCATAATTTTTTGTCCCGATACCGCCCGAATCTTTGATTCGCCTGCCTGCCGGTTTACATGCCGATTGGCATGCAGGCAGGCTCACAAAAAGTGAACAGTAAGCAGTGAACAATTAACAACAGGGCTCCGTTTTTTCTTTTCTACTGTTTCCTGTTCACTGTTTACTGTTATCTGCGAGCTTTAGTTTTTTTACGTTTTCTAATTCCTAATTTCTAATTCCTAATTCCTGCGAGCCTGTCTGCGTGCGTTCACCTGTCTGCCGTGCTTGCGGCACAGGTAGACGCACAGGCAGGCGTTAGTGAGCTATTAAGTTGCGGATGGGGGCGGTTTTCTTCCCGATCCCACTGTGGTTCTTTTATTTCCGCGAACTGTCCTGGAATTAACACGCGTCCTCTGTCCACGGACGGGAAGTCCTTTCTGGTGTCTTGAACCCCTGTATGTACCTATATCTTTAAGACGCTTTACGTTCTCACGAACATCTCTCCTTAAATCACCTTCTATCAAATGTCCTTCAGATATGGCGTTCCTAAGTTGGTTAAGCTGATCGCCTGTAAGATCCTTTATTCTTATGTTTTCGTCTATGCCTGCATCCTTAAGTATCTTGCGACTCAAAGTACGCCCTATGCCATGCACATAAGTAAGGGCAATAACTACTCTTTTATTGTCCGGAATCTCAACTCCTGCTATTCTTGCCATAATGATTTTATCCTTGCCTTTGTTTATGCTTCGGATTTGTTTTGCATATCACATAAACACGGCCCTTCCTACGAACAACCTTGCATTGATTGCATATTTTTTTTACCGAAGCTCTAACTTTCATAATTTAGGTCCTTTATTTAAAACGATAAACAATTCTACCTCTGCTTTCACCCTCGGAAGGTATTTCTATTTTAACCCTGTCACCGACCAAAATACGTATCCTGTGTATTCTCATTTTCCCGGATACATATGATAGTACTTCACGCCCGTCCTCCAGCTCTACACGAAACAGGGTGTTTGGGAATGCTTCTAAAACAACCCCTTCTATACTTTCTATATTATTGTTTTGTGCCATAAAGTGACTATGTTGAACTCAAATCTATTAAACTCAGACCTCTACAATGATAACAAAATAAAAAAAATAGGTCAACCCCCACACCAATTTATGGGATTTCTTAGCTACTATAATGAAATTATTGACGGTATAACAAATTGGTAGTGGGGGTCAACCCCTATTTTTAATAGGTCCCTAGGCCTTTGGCTGGTGGCTAGGCGTAAAGCCGCCATCCCGGCTCTGCCTAGGGAGATCCCGGCCCGCCCGCGCGGGTCTAGGGACTTCGCTTCACGAAAAGTACAAAGTATACAGTATTTGATATGCAGGGGTGCTTTATAATTAGCTTTGCTTAATACTATATACTGCATACTGTATACTTGAACGAGCGAAGCGAGCTTAATATTCCACCTCTATTTTCACCTTTTTTGGATTATCGGGCACACTTTTTACCCAAAATGGCCAAAACATGACCTGTGCCCTGCGCAGTGATTCATTTGCTGAAAGGATTCTCCTGACCTCTGCCTCATCTTTCCCTATAACATCCTTTAAAATAGCGGAGGTATCTACTACCATATCAAATCGTTGGTTCGCTTTAAGGTTAAACTCGGCATATCCGGCTTCATAATTTGCCTCTTTTACTGTATATTCCACATCCCTCTCTTCGGCAAGCTCAAATTCCTTGCTGTACTGTGTAGAATTTATAAAATAATGCGCAATTGAATTGCTTATATCTTCCTCTTTTATAAGAAATGCCTGGGCCACTCCAACGAATCTCACTGTAAAATCATCCTTTGGCTCACCAACTACAGCATCAATATCTAAAGACTCTACATGCGCGCCAAGAGACTCTTCAAGCATTTTAAGATCGTCCGGAACTTTACTCCTGAGGCTTTGTTCAAGAGCTGGTAAAAATTCGTCCTGTATTCTTGCCCTAGCTCCCTCTATGTCCTCTTCTGTCGGAACAGTAGCCACCCCTTGAAATCCGCCCGTCATTGAATTTTCGCTCTTTCCGTAAAAAGCCAGATATTTTGGATCGCCCTGAAATCCGGGAATAGAGAAGGTGGTAGGTCCTATATTAAAACTATCTCCTGCCTCATCAGCACGTACATCAACAGAAACAGAACTGGCTATTATCCTTCCTCCTTCTATTTGCGCGCCCGGAACAACTACGGTTTCGGTTGTTCTAAAAAGTTTATTTTCAGAAGACATAAGTCTTGTGTTTGCAACCAAAGTTTGTGGACTTGAGCTGTACTCATTATAAATTGTTACCCCACCGACGGAAAATTCTTCCAATTGCGCCTCACCTGTCGCCTTGTATACAAATGTCTCTTCTTTTCTCTCCTCTAAAATTTGAGCCGGTATAGTACTTCGATTATAGTCAGCGGAGGAAATATTACTGTCAGCCACCACTGCAAACTCCATTTGGTCTTGCACAACATGCGGACTTAAAACTATTGTTGCTTTAGGAAGAACACTTGTCGCCAAATACCCCACACCAACCACGACTGCGACAATTCCGACAAAACCCAGTAAATACAAGGGTTTCTTCAAAAAAGCGGGAAGGGATAGATTTTTCATCTTTCCTGTTGCAAATCTTCCCGCCCTTGCGCCAACAGATGCGCCTGGAAGAGAAAATCCTTTGCTTGATTTTGAAAAAACATCCCTTCGTTCCTCTTCCGGGTCGTATCTTTTAACAGGCATATCAGGTTCTGCATCTTCCGTGTCCGTATTTAATGTGTCTTCTTTTTTAGTTTTGGGCTCCTCAAAAGACCGAGGGGCAAATATACCACCGGTCTTCTCATCTGCCTCAACACTGTCAGACGCAACAATGCCTCCGCTTCTTGTTTTTCTAAGATCTGTTGTATGTTCAAGATACTCTTGTCTGCTTGTGGGCGGCAATATATCCGTGACAGAGCGGGCATAATGCCCCGAGTGCGTTGTTGTAGAAATATTAGCTTTATCTTCCACCTCATCTCTAACTTTTAATCCGGCCTTAGCGGCAAGGTTTTGTATTCTTGAATCTTCGGAAATAACAACAACTTCCTTATCAACGTCTTCGGATGCCCTTTTAATCAGTCTTAAATTCAAAACATTTTGGGCTATAAACGCCTCGCTCGGAATAAGCAAAAACACCAGTCTAGATTCAGACGTTACTACTTTATCTATAACTGAAGTAAGTTCTTCAGAAGGTCCTACTTTTATCACACTGCCTTTTGTCATGGATGGTTAGTGAATGCGAGCCATGGCGAAGTGTGAACTTACAGCCATGAGCACCCCGCACATAAAATTGATAATCAATTTTATGTGCGGGGTGAGTAATTCTAAGCTCGCTACATTCACTAAGAATTACTTTATTGGTCTTGTATTAGTTTCACCATACGGCTTAATGTTTTGGTTAATAAAGTATCTTTTTCTATTGAGATATGTAAAAGATGGTCCGCAATACCCGCCACAGAAACAAGCTGAGAGTGAGAATTTACAGATTCATCTATTTTAATATTCTCAAACATTGCCGGATCCAAAATATGTATTTTAGGCGGTTTCAAAAAAGAAAGTTCACGCTTCCACTTTCTTTTACGTATTATATCATCAATCAAAGGAATATGCCCACCGCCCCCATGAACAAATATCTCACCGGGAAGCAAGGTTGTCCGTGAAAACTCTTTCAATATCATTTCCAGTGCGCTCAAAAACAGTGAAATCTCTCCCTGCAAAATGTCCTCAACAACACCCAAAGCATTTCCGCTCAGGTTTCCGTTGCTATATCTGAGTTTTATATTTTCAGCCTCCCAAAACCCAATTTCAAAATGAGACGCAATACGGCGCGTAAAAGATTCTCCGCCAAAAGAAAAGGTTCTTATGTCCTCAAACTTGCCCTTTCTTGCCAAACTAACGCGCGTCGTCTTGCCGCCTATGTCTATAATAATACCTTCAAACTCTTCGCCATGTTTTCTACGCAAGGCGCTGAACACAGCATAGGGCTCATAAATAAGCGAGGTAAGATTGAATTTTAATTGCCGGGCAACCTCATCAAAAATATTTTTATAAAATATCGGTAAATACGCGTTAAACACACTAATATAAAGCTCTTCACCATCAAAACCTATGGGGTTTGTAACTTTATAGCCGTCTATTCTCACATCCTGAATTGAAGAATTTATAAGCAAAACGTCGGTTTCCGAGTACCCGCTATCTACTACAAACCTACGTCTTATATCTTCGTACGCCTTCAACTCCGCGTTGTGTATGGCGTTTTTCAACTCTCTCAAATCAATCTTTGCCTCAGGATTTTCCCGTTTATAAATATATGAAAAATTATGGCCGTAGACCATTTCCGAAGCCAGCCCTATTACTATATCTTTCGTCCTGCCTGATCTCGCCTTGCGTCCACTAAAGATGCTGTCAAAAGCTCTTTTTACGGTAGAGGTTATCTGTTTAATATGTTCAACCTCATCTGTAGCGCCTGTGTTGTGAGTGTGTAACTCCTCGGCTACACGTAAAATAGTCGCCTCTTTAGACTGCTTGTTTATCTCAACAAGCGCAAGCTTTACACTGCTTCTTCCAAGATCAAGAACATATAAATTCTCATACTTTTTTGAGAACAAGTATTTAAAAAATTTCGGCTTTCGCAAAAGCTTTTTCATTACTATAAGTATAGCATGAATAATATTTGCGCTTCACGTGGATAACTACCTTAAATAATTTTAAAATGTACATCTTTTCTGCTATAGCAGAAAAGATGTACATAAACAAAAACTCAGGAAATTATTCCTGAGTTTACGCCAAATAGAGAAATTCTCACTCCTTTACCTTCATCTTTAATCATTCAAAAGAGTTGCCCTATACAAAAGTTCGTCCAATACTCCAATTACAACATTGTGGTCTGACCAACCCTCTGAAGTTGGATATGCCGCATGTATTCCCATATAAATTATACCCAGAGCTTCTTCTTCTGAAACAGCTTCCACAAGGCACACATTATGGAGTATTTTCTTTGTAAGTGCTATTTTGTCTTCAGCAGAATCTACATCCGTGTGTTCTTGAATAACCACGAAAGATCCGATATAACGAGTTTTAGACATCTTTTCTCCTTCCAGTGAACTAAAACAAAAATACCACAAATTAATGTGGTGGTCAATAAATTTAAACCAACGCGGAGCCAATTTTTCTTTTAAGTAGCTCTCGGAAGCGGAAAAGCTTGGTTCCCGTCAGGGATTTTGCGCTGAGAGGCAGCGGCGGATTTTCGCTGGAAAAATCCGACCGCGGTACTTAAAAGAAAAGATTGGCGGAGCGTACACTCTACTCTAAAACCGCCTTAATTCGTCTTTTCCCGGCAGAGATACTCTCTTCTTTTTTTATCTTAAAATGTCCGAGTTCAGATGTGTTCTTTACATGCGGGCCACCACAGTATTCAAACGAGTACATCTCGCTTCGCTCTGCTGTGGCAGGGTCGGCTCCTATGCCATAAACTCGCACAGTATCGCCATATGTATCTTCAAAAAGCCCTATCGCCCCCATTTCTTTTGCTTTTTCTTTCGAAATATCACTGTAATAAACAGGAAGCGCCTCTTTTACTTTTTGGTTCACAATGTCTTCGGTTTCCTTTATCTCGTCAGGAGTCATTTTCTCCCCGTGCGAAAAATCAAACCGTAACCGCTCAGGAGTTATATTGCTTCCTGTTTGGAACACATGGCTTCCCAGCACATCACGCAGCGCCTGGTGCAAAAGATGAGTTGCGGTGTGATATTTTACAGACATCTCAGAGTGGTCAGCAAGACCCCCTTTGAACTTTTGCTCAGCTCCCGCGCGTGAAAGCGCTTTGTGTTTTTCCATCTCTTTTTCAAAACCTTCTCTGTCAACATTCACACTCTTTTCTTCCGCCAATTCAAGTGTAAGGTCAAATGGAAAGCCATAAGTAGAAAACAAAATAAACGCCTCTTCTCCTGATATCTCTTTTTTCTCTGCAAGTTTCTCAAACTCTTTTAGTCCTTTAGTTAATGTCCTCCTGAATTTTTCTTCCTCTTTTTTTATGGCATCCTCTATTTCTTTTTGTTTTTCAGCAAGCTTAGGATAGGCCTCTTTATAATTTTCTACAACAGCAGGTACAAGCTTGTGCAAAGTGTTTTCTGTAATTCCCAAAAGGTCCATATGGCGTACACTTCTTCGCAAAAGACGGCGTGTTATGTAACCCGAGTCTGTGTTGCTTGGGCTGGCGCCGTCGGCTATTACAAAAACGGCGGCGCGCAAATGGTCGGCAACCACCCTGAAAGAATGCTGAAACTCCGCATTTGAATATGTCTTCCCCGATGCTTCCTCAAGGTTTTTTATTATCTTTTTAAAAACATCTATTTCAAACACATCGCCGTTATTATTAGAGGCCGCAGTTATCCTCTCAAGCCCTCCGCCAAAATCAACATTTTTTTGGGGAAGATTTTCAAAAGTACCACCTTCTGTTTTTATGTACTCCATAAAAACAGAGTTTCCTATTTCCAAAAACCTGCCACAGTCACAGTTGGGGTGGCAAACCTCGCCAAAAGCCGAATCGTGCTCCGTTCTAAAATCATAAAAAATTTCCGAATCAGGACCTCCGGGTTCTCCCGCGGGCATATTTTGGGGCATTCCCGCGCGGCTCCACCAATTCTTTTTCGCGTCGTAATAAAATATTCTGCCACCCTGCATGCCAAGCTCTCCCGCGTTTTCAACATCTTTTGCTTCTATCCCTTTTTCTTCAAATATTTTTTTCCAGATTTCAACAGATTCTGTATCACGAGGTATATTATTTGCCTCGTCTCCCGCAAAAACGGTTACGTAAATATTATTTGAATCAAGCCCTACAACATCTGTCAAAAATTCAAAAAACCATGGAATCTGTTCCTTTTTAAAGTAAACGCCCAAAGACCAATTCCCGAGCATTTCAAAAAAAGTCGTATGGCGGTTATCACCTACCTCCTCTATGTCCTCTGCGCGAAAACTTTTTTGAGAGTCCACAAGCTTGTTACCATCAGGATGTTTTTCTCCAAGCAGATAGGGTAAAAGGGGCTGCATGCCCGAACCTGTGAAAAGGGTTGTCGGATCGTTCTCAGGTAAAAGCGAAGCTGAGGGTATGACAGAATGCCCTCTTTCTTCAAAGAATTTTAAATATTTTTGGCGTATCTCATTGGAAGTCATAACTTCCCTATTATAGCAAAATTATTGTTTATCGCAACTTACAGTCCCCTTCTCTCGTGGTGGTCGCCGTAGCGAAGTTCACGCTCCAAATCCTGAAGCTCCCTGCTTCTTCTTTTTTTAGATACCTCCTTAACGCGTATATCGTTCTCTAATCTTCTTATCTCAACCTGTCTCTTTCGCAAATCGCGACTGGCTTCATTTATGGTCTGTTCAAGCTTTTCCTCTTCTTTTTTCGCTTCCAATAGCTTTTTATTTAATTCTTCAAGCTCACCCTCCTCTTTTTCAAGCATCATTCTAAAATGCTTAATATCGCGGGGGGATATGTCTCCTTGCATTATCATATGCTCTTATTATACATCATTATGGGACAAAATAAAAAAACAGCCCCTTAAATATTGGGCTGTTATAAAAAATTGGGGTGGTAATTAGTCTTGTTCTTCAACAAGCTCTATTCTTACCTTTGTATGGGGTGATTCTTTGTCGTAAATAAATTCCTTTTTTAAAACCCTGTATTTCTTGCCTTCTTTCAACTGTCCGGGTCCGTTTTTTGTGCCATCAGCTACCACATCAATGAAAAATACTTTTTCTTCCACAGAGCCATCTCCTTTTTTGTCCGGCATATATGATATTCTTTGAGAAAACTCCGCTAAACGCAATGTATTCTTGCGCAATCGCTTGCGTTCTTCATCTGTTAGAGCCATACGAAACCTCCTCTTAAGTACTGAGTATACTCTACCAAAATTTTAAAAAATGTCAAAAATTTAAACCCGATTTTTATTCTATTGTACAACCTTCGTCAAAACCTTGCCTATTCTCTCCGCCATTATTTTATTTCCGGCGTCATTTGGGTGTATAGAGTCGTGCATAAGGTCGCGATTCTTTAAAATATTCTTTAAAATATTCGGAACAAAAGCGCTTCTGGTTTCTTTGGCAAGTTCTTCGTATTCGTCGTCATAAGGATCAAGTAATTTTCCCGGAATACCCACAAGCACAACTACCGCCCCTTCGGCCTGTATGCGGGTTATTATTTGCTCCAGATTATTAAGAGTTTCTTCTTTTGGTATGCGGCGCAAAACATCATTACCGCCAAGTAAAATTATTACAATTCGCGGGTTTTTATCCAAAACATCACTATCTAAACGCGCCAAAGCGCTTTCTGTTGTATCTCCGTTCACTCCCGCGTTTGTTATCTCCTCGCTTATATCACGGCTTAAAACATCTACCCAATTATTCCCCTCGGTTGCTCCGGCGCCATAAACTAAGCTATCCCCAAACGCCACAATGTTTTTACCTGCAACAGGTTGCTTTACATCCCGATTCTCACGCGTAAAAAAATACACAACCCCCACGATCAGCAAAACAACCGCAATATAAATTATTATTTTATTTAAATTCATACTTATAGTTTACCAAAACAAAAGCCGGCTCCAAAGAGCACAAAAATACACAGGTTCAACCTGTGTATTTTACACAAACTAAAAACCGGCTCTTTAGAGCCGGCCACGACCGTAGTGTAATGTCAGATTGAAAATAAAAAACAGACCTTCCGAAGGTCTGTTTTAAAGAACTAATTCGTTTCCGGTTCAATTTGCAGCTTCACACATGCTTTATCATACACGGCAGCAACTAAGCGACCGATAAGAGTTTTCCTTAACCTCGGCCATGCTTTTACTATCAAAGTGATAATAAAGGCCAACAAAGGCAAGCCGACAAAAGCTACAGCGCCCAAAGTAAGCAGCAGAGAACGCCAAGACTCAGCTGTCTGAGGAAGGAACGGTCCTTCGGCTTCAACAAATAATCCTTCTGTAACGCCTTTGTATATAAGATAGGGAATAGCCACCACTAAAATAAGTATTGCGGGTAGCCACCAAGATAAAAACGCCACCAATTTCCAGTAAGTAGGGCAAATCCGAACTTCTTCGGGCACATCTTTAATAAATACTGTCCAGCCGCTATCGGTTACAATTTCTTTGTCCGGAGTGTAATTCTGGATAATCTTATACAGCCATGAACCCCTTGGCACCTGCCCTTTTTCGTTCAAAACGAAAAAAGTAGCAAATAGTAAAGCAACAGCCGGTATAAGCAGTAACACAACGACGACAACTGCAGCGAATAGCTTAGATCTAATATCTTCTATAAACAGAGGATCGCCGGGAAAATAACTATCATCAGCACCAACATACCTTGTCGGATGCCAATTCTGCCACAACCAAATAATTCCCACGTTTAAGAGCGCTATAAAGCCAACAAGCGATAATCTTGATTTGATCATTCCATTCATTCCATTTCCTTTCTGTCAAAGTAACTGCCGAAATTCTAACACAAAACATATAGTACGTCAATTTTTTCTAACCACAATCTGACATTACACCACGACCGTGGTGTAATGTCAGATTGAACAAAATAAATGCATCATAATATGATGCATTTATTTGGAATTGACTCATAAATGACTCACAAATAATCAACTCATGCTATGAGTCGATTATTTATAGTATGGTGCGGAACTTTCAAAAATTTGGATGCAATACAAGGCGTGGCCGAGCACCGGAATAAGACGTAGATAATAACTACGTCGTTGAGGAGCGCAGGCCACAACACAGTAGTGCGTCAAATTTTAAAGTTCCTTACCTTATTATTCCGCCTCCCAATACCTCTTCGCCCTTGTATATAACCGCCATCTGTCCGGGAGTAACCGCCCTTTGGGGTTCTTTAAACTTAAGCACAACCTTACCGTTATTTTCCATCAATTCCGCCTCCTCAGGCTCCTGGCGGTAGCGAATGCTCGCAGTTACCTTTAATGGCATTTGAGGTGTAGCATTAATCCAAGCCATATCTTCAAGCACTAAAGAATTCTCAAACAATTTATCCTCATACCGTGTTCCTACAATAAGCTTGTTTTCTTTTATATCTTTATCTACTACATAGTAAGGCACGCCTCCCCCTCCCGTACCAACACCCTTTCTTTGACCGATTGTATAGTACTGCACTCCTTTGTGCTCTCCTATTTCCTCTCCACCAACAGTAACTACAACCCCGGGCTTTTGGGGAATATATTCTTCAAGAAACTGACTCACATCCACTTTTCCTATAAAGCAAAGCCCTTGAGAATCCTTTTTTTCAGAATTTGGAAGATTATACTTTCGCGCCAATTCACGCACTTTTGGTTTTGGTAACTCACCTATCGGAAACATCGCCCGCGCCAAACGCTCTCCAGGCACACGGTGCAAAAAATATGTCTGGTCTTTATTTTTATCAATACCCCTAAGCAATTTAATCATCCCTTTGTCGCTTGATATGCGCGCATAATGCCCCGTTGCCATATAATCCGCTCCAAAATCATTTATCGCCTTATCATAAAAAACACCGAATTTAATTTCGTTATTGCACATCACATCAGGATTTGGGGTTCGCCCTGCCCCATATTCACTGACAAAATAGTCTACAACCCGTGCTTTATACTCATCTACCAAGTCAACACTGTAAAAAGGAATACCTATGGTTTGCGCCGCGCGCCGCGCCCAATACTCATCTTCTTCCGCCGTGCACCCTGCTAAAGCTTGTGCTGAGCTTGCCGAAGCATCATCGGCGTTCCAGCAACGCATAAAAACACCAACGACATCATATCCCTGTTCTTTAAGCAGTGTGGCAGAAACACTTGAATCCACACCGCCTGACATTGCGACTACTACTTTTGTGTTTTTATTCACTTTGCTCATAAAAATAATTTCAAATTGCGAACGAAGTGAGCTTTATTATACCACATTTTTACAAAAATAAAACCCTTAAGCTACGCATACAGGCTCTACTATCACCCTCAGAGGGTGCCAGTAGAGCCTGTTTATTGTTACTTGGTAATATTGCTGATTAGCCACTCGGATAGTTCGTCCATAAACTCAGGGTGTTTTTTAAAAATATCAGTACCATGACCGCCCTCCTCATAAATACGGGTCTTAACACGCTCTCCTCCGCAATCTGCTATTTCTCCTACCGCTCTAAACGAATCTGGCACGTTTGGGTCGTCCTTTGTAGCAGCCATATATATCGCCTGACCGGCGCGTAATTTCTTAATCAAAGGCAGTGTTTCTATGCCGTGATAATCAAACCCGGGAGAAAGAGCAAAACCGACCTGCGATTGCGGGTTTTGCGCCATATACTGTATAGACAAGTTTGCTCCTATAGACGCGCCACCGACAACAATATTTTTAATTTCCACACCTTTATTTATAAAAAAATCCTGCGCAGCCAAAACATCAAACATTTTTTCCTGTTGCTGTTTGCTTGAAAATTCCCTGTAATCCAACTTCCCTCCTTGTGTACTTTCACCATGCCCGCGCTCGTCTATCGCTAAAACCTGAAATCCTTTTTCCAACAATAAAGACGCAAATTCATCCCAACTCTCTTTGGTTGAAGGCATCATATGAAGCAAAATAACAGCAGGCGATGTTTCATCGCCTGCCGGATAGTAATCTCCTACTATTTTTATATTATCTTTAGTTGTAAGCGTAACCTTTTCCATAAATTATTCCCCAATCACCCCTATGTCTTTTAACAGATCCCTCAAACCCTCATTATCCGGGCCTTTTTTATTTTTAGAATTTTTCTTTTCAACAGGAGGTTTACTTTCATTTTGAGGTTTTTTTTGTTGTTGTCCATCTCCAGCTTGAGGTTTTTTAGCCGGCGGGCCGTCGCCACGCTGAATAGGGCTTTGTCCTCGCGAAGGCGGGCGATACGGCTTCTGTTGGGGCGAGTCTGTCTGTGCACTACGCGAAGGCGGGCCGTCGCCACGCTGAAGCGAGCTTTGGCCTCGCGAAGGCGGGCGGTTTTTATTTAAATTGGGCGCTGGAAACTTCTGCATTGCCTCAGACATGCTTATTGGCTTTTCATTTTCTTTTTGCTCCTGCGCTTTTTTAGCAGGCACAGTAACCGGCCTCATCTTTGTGCTGACATCCCATTCTTGTATAACCTTCTCCATTTCTTGCCGTGAAGTTCCGTACTTATCGCGGGAACGCTTTATTATTTCTTCTGTCAATCTCTCCGCATGCCCGGGCTCAAGCGGGGCTATTGTGCGAGCGGCAAACGCGCGGTGTGTAATTCCGTCTATCATTAGCTTTAAAGCTATATTAAACTTGGGCAAGTTCACCAGATCGTCTACCATAAACTCGGGTGTAAACTCTTTCTCTATATGTTCTGCATCCTCAGCGCCTACCCGGAATGTAATAAACGTGCCTATATTACCGAATACGGCATCGCGCACTTCTTCATCCATTTGTGCTATATATTGGTGTGCCAAAATTAAGCAAAGGCGATACTTTCTCGCTTCTGAAAGTATTCCCTCAAAAGCCTCGGAGGCAAAGTTCTGGAACTCATCAACATAAAGAAAGAAGTCACGTCTTTGGGCTTCGGGAGTGTCTATCCTGCTCATGGCCGCCAAATAAAGCTTTGTTATCGCCATAGCTCCAAGTAAACGGCTGTTATCCTCTCCGATGCGTCCCTTTGAAAGGTTCATAATAAATATCTTCCCGTCATCCATTATCTTTCTCATGTCTATGGTAGATACTTTCTGGCCCACAATATTACGAATTAAAGGAGCTGTTGTAAACTGCCCGATCTTATTTTGTATGGAAGCTGTAGCTTCAGACGCAAGCCGGTCTGAGTATTTCGCAAACTCTTCAAGCCAAAAGGAGCGCACAATAGGGTCTTTCACATAGCTTAAAACCTCATTCCTGAAATTCTTATTAGCCATCATACGGTTAACATCCAAAAGTGTCGCGTCGGGATATTCAAGAAGAGCTAAAATTGTATTATTCAAAATATATTCCATTCTGGCGCTCCACACATCCACCCAAATTTTCTTAAACACACCCATAAGCCCGCTTGCCACAAGGTGTCTCTGGTTATATCCGACATCTTCAAGAAGATTTAAACCCATCGGAGCATCAGCATCAGCAGGATTGAAATACACAACATCGTCCATTCGTTCGGGTGGCACAAAACTCAAAAGGGTCTCAGCAAATTCACCGTGCGGGTCTAAAATACCGAGGCCGTTCCCGTTTATAATATCCTGAATCGCCATATTCTGTATCATGTTCGTCTTACCCATTCCAGTCTTTCCTATGATGTACATATGGCGGCGGCGGTCATCAGTTTTTATGCCAAACCTGTCGCTGCGCCCCCTGTAATTCAATTGTCCAAAATAATTTATTTCTTCCATGATTTTTGTTTCGCCTGCCTGCCGGCAGGCAGGGCTCCGCCTCACGAAAAGTATAAAGTATACAGTATTCAGTATATAGGAGTGCTTTATAATTAGCTTTGCTTAATACTATATACTAAATACTGTATACTTGAACGAGCGAAAGGTGAGTTCCAAGCTCGCTTTGCGAGCTTATGTAGGCAATCCACTTGGTGGTTCCGATGTTCTTGAGGGCACTCTCGGCATAAGCGGGGCTCTTACTACCCTTCCAGGGAAATGATACATCGTAGCTATTTCTTCAGTACTCAAAACGTAGGGACTGGTGGCAAAATCAAGATACCTCCCTTTATAAGCTGCGAGTATATTGCGTTTGCGAATATAATTTCTAAACTTTTTAAAAAGAATAAGAGAACCTTTTGGAAAAGAACCTGAATGCGGACGAAAGCTATTTAAACCGCTAAACTGTCTAAGGTAGCCGTGCA
Organism: Candidatus Spechtbacterales bacterium; assembly: GCA_040879145.1. Classification (NCBI taxonomy): domain Bacteria; kingdom Bacillati; phylum Minisyncoccota; class Minisyncoccia; order Candidatus Spechtbacterales; species Candidatus Spechtbacterales bacterium. Next base: position 49,307 of record JBBDKX010000035.1, read on the forward strand.
AACCCGCGAGATGTTCACCGTGCCAGACATCTTTTCTTGCCACATAAACAGCGCGGAGCATGGTATTAAATTTAATTTTAGAATCTTTTATCTCAATTTTTTCTATATTCATACGCTCTCCTGGTGTCATTCGTGTCATATCACTTTGTGTTTTTTCAGGTTTTTTTTTCTGCCCGCCTCCACCAAAAGCGTTAAAAATACTTGTAAGCGGGTCTACATATTTTGTACCCGAGTCCCTGCCTACCAGTTTATCTATCTCACTCTTTGCCTTGCCCTCAACTTCGCTAAGAACAGGGCTTATGACAACCTGCATCCACATATGCTCCCCTTCTTCCATTTTAGAAACAAGTTCCGCGTACTGAGATATCGGGTCCATACGCCTGTCTTCATCCAAATCTTCAAACTCAATATATGTTCTTATAGGATAAACCCAACTTCTGTTAAGTGTATATTCCGCACCCCATACCTCATAACTCTCTCCGGGCACATCGGCAGGCAAATCCGCGGTATAATCCGGGACTTCTTCTATCGCGGCGTCAGAATACTGTGAATATACTTTAGATTCAACAAAATTACGCTGCGATCTTTTGCAGCGTATATAAAAATGCAACCTTCCGGCTGTTCCCACCATCTCAAGACTAAACCGGTCAATTACAACACCCTCTGTCCACTTTTCGCGGCTGGTTAGCGGACTCCAAACTCCGTGCAAGCCCTCAAGCACATTCTCCATAGCTTTGGGGGTTTTTAGAACATCCGGGGGTAAAGATACCTCGAGCACTATCCAGTCCAGTTTTTTAGAATATTGAGACCTTTTATTGCGCAGATACAAAGGATGAACTTTTGAAAACAGGTAAAACGGAACTATGACCCACCAAGTGGCCTTAAATAAGTTCCATAAAATTAAACCTGCAAATTGTAGTATTTCTACCAGTGTAGAAGGCACAACAGTAGCTCGCTTCGCGAGCAGGTTATAGGTTTTAGATTTCAGGTATCAGACTATCGCTTAATTTTTGAGTCTAACACCTATTACCTAACACCTATTACCTATCTTATAAGGGTTATGCCAGGTAGTATTTATTGCCTTCGTCTTTCTTAAAGTGAGTTCTGTTCTGTAAATTGAGCAAAATTGTATTTTTTTGCACTTTTCTCTGGTCCATTACACGATCCACCAAGACTTCTCTTTCTACCGGCTTTCCCTCTTCTTTTAATATGTTCATTATAACATCTTTTACTGTACCAGGCATATAACCCCAGTTCGCAAGTGCGTAGATCCCCCGACCTATTAATACAAATCTTTCATCCTTTATAAGTTCGTTATGAACAGTTTGAGGATGAGTTTTTTTAGAATTTTTAAACCTAAAAGGAGCGTCGTCTATTCTGTGCGCGAGTTCTCTAAAATGAAGAGGATCTCCATGTCTGTGTAACACAAGAAATACCTTGTCTCTTACTCCGCGAGGTGTAATCTGGGGCCATTCAGCTAATCCCCACTGATTAAACGGACCAAGCTCTATCTTCTTAGAAGCACCTAAAAGTATATGTAGATTATCTTCAGTAACAGGCAGGAATTCTCTATTCGCCTCCTCAGCTTTAACCATAAGCTCTTCAGCATCTATGGGTTCGCCTGTCTTTTCCATGCTTTCAACAATGCCGGTCAAAAGTACTTTAACCTTTTCAGCACTTTCTTTGTTTACAGCCCAACTTGCCTGAAAATCATCGCTTTCTTTAATCTTTACAAAAGAGTCATTCAAAGCCAAAAGCAATGAGAGATATGGACGATGGGCATCAGAAGCTAAAGTTTCTACAAGAACTTCCTCTGACACAACACCGCAGTGTTCATTTAAATAATTATTTATCTCGTCAAAAGCGGGGGTAAGAAATTCATACTCAGCAGAATTTCTTATCTTCAAATAAGACGCCTCCTCTATCTGTCGCACCCTCTCCCTTGTAATATTATAAGCACCCCCGATCTTCTCGAGAGTTTGTCTCTCTCCACCTGTACCAATGCCGTGCCTTCGCGCGAGTATTGTGCTGTTTCTATCAGACAACACTCCAAGCGTTTTTCCTATAACAGGCTTTACATTGAGCTTTTTTACTTGAGTTGCTTGTGGCATATAAGTTAGTGGTTTACTTTTTACTTGTGTTTGACTTTTCATAATTTAATCATACTTTTAAAATACTGTCAACACCCTTCATGCTTCCTTCCTCTTTCTGGAAGAACACTTTATGTCTTGCGACGGCTTAAGCTTTTCTCAAGCGCTCTGCCCAGCTAACAAGAATAGGGCTTGCTATAAAGATAGAAGAGTACGTTCCTATGGCAATACCTACAATTAATGTGAAGATGAAATTATGTATTGTTTCTCCCCCAAAAAAGAATACGGCAAAAAGAACAAGTAGTGTTGTTAAAGATGTGTTCAAAGATCTGACAACACTCTCTTTAACACTTGCCGAAACAAGTTCGTTAAAGTCTTTTTGGTTGCCAAAACGAAGTATATTCTCTCTCACCCTGTCAAACACAACAATAGTGTCGTTTACAGAGTAACCCACTATGGTAAGCAGGGCCGCAATAAAAGGAACACCCACCTCTGTACCTTTAAAATGGGTAAATATTGCAAAAAATCCAACCGTTATAATAACGTCGTGAAACAACGTAATTAAAGCGATGACACCATATCGCACGGAACCCAAAGGGTACGATATTCTGCGGAATGCCCACGCGACATAAACAACAATCATAGCAAGCACAAGCCCCATGGCCCAAGCGGATTTGCTTATTGTTTCACGGCCTATCACAGGCCCCACGCTTTGAAACTGTTTCTCTTCTACTTCAGCTTCACTTGCCTCGGTTATTTTAGCTAAAATCTCCTGGTGTGTTTCCTCATCAACATCGCGAAAACGCAAAATAAGAGAGTCGTCTCCTCCCTGTTGAATACTAATGCTTCCCAAATCAATATCACTCAAAGCGCTTGTCACATCCTCACGCGAAAGTATTGTTATATTGCCATCCTCATCCGGTAAAAAACCGACCTCCATCAAAGAGCCGCCTTTGAAATCTATACCTAAAGGCAACTTAAATACCGCGACTCCTATAATACTCACAGTTATAAGTACAGTAGATAATATATAAAATATTTTTCTCTTTTCTATCATAATTAATAGTTAACGCGACCAGATAAATTTAATGGTTTCAAGTTTGCCTGTTAAAAACAACTTCATAAGATACTTTGTTACAACCATCGCGGAGAACATGCTAACAACAATACCCAGCCCCAGCGTTAAAGCGAACCCCTGCACGAAACTTGTTGAAAACCAAAACAGTATTACAGCAGTGAGCAGGGTTGATATGTTTCCGTCTCTTATTGAAGGCCACGCTCTTTCAAACGCCTTATCTACAGCATAAGACACATTTTCAACATCTCTTAACTCTTCCCGCAAACGCTCAAAAATAAGCACATTGGCATCTACGGCCATTCCAATAGACAGTATAAGACCTGCTATTCCGGCAAGTGTGAGTGTAATAGGTATTGTCTTTATAAGCGCCAGGATAAACGCTATGTACATCAAAAGAGAGACAGCCGCTAAAAGACCGCTAAAACGATACATAATAACTATAAACGCGAGAACTGCCAAAACAGCTATGGCTCCCGCACGCAGGCTTGCCGCAAGCGACTCTTCACCGAGCGCGGCGCCTATTCTCTGTTGGGCTATAATGCTTATCGGAACAGGAAGCGCTCCCGCGTTTAGGTTTCGTACGAGCTCTCTTGCCTCATCTACAGTAAAGTTTCCGGTTATAACAGCTTGTCCGCCCGCTATTGCCTGGTTTACTGTAGGAATAGAAACAGGTGTTCCATCAAGATATATAGCAACTACAGAACCGATATTTCTCTTTGTTATTTCCTCAAACAACTCCGAACCCTCTTCATTAAACTGCAACCCTATTTGTAGCTCTCCGGTCTGCGGATGTGTCGTCACACTAGCCCTTTCTAAAAATTGTCCCGTGAGACTTGTACTTCTAAAACACGGGTCTTCTCCGAGTATCTGGGTAAATGTCGCTATTCCCTGAGTATTGGCGCCGCTACAAATACTTGCAATCTGTTGGTCGCTAATCTCTCCTTGTTCTTCCACAAATCCGGATAAAACCTGAGACAGCGCCTGTTTTTGTTCTTCAAAAGGTCTTACCTCTTTGAACTCCAAAAACGGAGTCTGTCCTATTTGTTCTATGGCCTTATCCGGGTCGCTTATTCCCGCAAGTTCAACTATAAGGCGTGATGAATCATCACCCTGCTCTATTTGCACCACAGGTTCTGAAACCCCAAGGAAGTTAACTCGTCTTTCTATCGCGTCGCGTAAAGATTCCATAGCATCCTTCTGGTCGCTTTCTCTTATGCCGGAGAGATTGGCTTCATATACCAGGTGGATGCCACCCTGCAAATCAAGACCTAAAGAGTAAGGACTTTCAGAGAATTTAGGAACGCGTGCAAAATTATCAATGGCGCGTAAAACTCCCCACTTGTCATACTGTCCCACGTACCGGTTTGCATCTACAGCTTCCAGTTTAGGGTTTGACCAATCCGCAAACTGGTTCCAGTATTTAGGGTAATCTAAATTAGCCGCAAAAAATGCGGCAATCAAAATTAGAAATACAAATATCCAAGTTTGTCCTCTCTTTGTTGGTTTACGAAAAAGTCGCTTCAAAAACATACCTTGAATATGATAATTAAGTTTACAAAGAAAATCAAGGGGGTTCATCCCCAAGCCGGTTCATTTTAGCCGGTCGGACTCTTTCTTCCGACCCCTTTACTTCCAACCTTACTATAAGTCCTATTCTTCAAAAACAAAAAGCACCACATTTAAGTGGTGCGAAGAACATTAGGTGGCTGCACTCTCCCGTTACTCAAGCGGAAGAGTGCAGCATTTCCAACGCCGACAGCTTCGCTGTCGGGCATCCTCGATTGCTTTGCAATCGGGACAAGTGCCGAGGTCGGAAAAATTAGGCCGCGCGCCCCCGGAGAAAGGGTGAAGAGCCCAGAAGGGGCGCGCGACCTATAGGGCGAGTGCGACTCAGTGTCCGCCATCACAGTGAGAGCAGAACGGCACAGGCCCTGGTGGAGGTGCCGGGAATTGAACCCGGGTCCGGCGTAATATTCATAAGCGTTTTAGTTTACGTGCGTTGACTCCGTAAAATTTCGGAAGGGTTATACAGAGACAGATTCACCTTTCCTATCCGTTGTTCAGTGTCCCTTGCAAAGCACTTCGGAAAAAGCTTTGCTTCGGCAAGCACTCTGGTTCTTCTTAGCTTAGAATGCGTGGGCTAAGAAGCTGGTTGCTCTTTCAGGCGGCAGCCAGGAGGCCTCTGCTATTTGTGGCAGTTATATGTTTCCAGCGACGGTTTACGAGCACACGCTGGTTTCTCGGCACGAGTTCTTAGTTTCAACGACACCGTCGAGACCAATTCACCCCCATGAGTTTAAAGGTACAATTTGTGTGGACCGGTTTTTGACAGAAACCAGTCCGGAAAAACTGCGGCAAGTATCAGTTGCCGGTTCATTATAGCCGGTCGGACTATTTCTTCCGACCCCTTTACTTCCAATCATCCTATAGGTCCTATTCGTCCTATAGGTCCTATTCTTCAGAAACAAAGGGGTTGTGGAGACACTTAAGGCGGTCTCCATTTGCCTTTCTTTGCTTTCTTCCTATATGGCAAAGAACTACACGTTTTTAGGGCGGTCTCTTCCGTGCGCCGCCAGGCCGCTTCAGACGGGTTGCAGTTGGTCCGGGTCAACAATGACAAGTCTCGTAGACTTGCCCTGCTTCCGGTCCAACTCCACCGTGTAGTTCGGGAAGTCCAGAATCTCTGTTCCGTTCTTTTCCGTCACGGTGGTGATACCGGCAACTGCCGGACAGCGGTGTTCGTCGGGAACTCCGACGACCACACCCTGAAGGGTGCCCCGGCGAGTGCTAACCACCCGGCGATGTAAGCTCTCATTGAGAGTAAGCACCTCAACCGGAAGGATAACGAACACGCGCGTTCCCACCTGAAGTCTATTTTCGGCCATTTCACCTCCTTAAGGTGTTGTGAAAGGTTCAAGGGAAGAGGTTTCGGAATAACTGCCGCGTTCGCTTTGTTATCCTACTTCCTCTCCCCCGCATTTAAACCCAGTCAAGTAATTCTGCCGCGGCCTGAGTGCTGGGTCACCCTCAAGCTGCAGAGCCGGTCAAAATTCGGACACCACTACCACCGACAGGCAATGTGGTTCCTACTCTGCTTCCTCAGAAGCATTCAGATAAACACAGTTCCTGTATTCATCTAAATACCGCCGATTATTAAAGATTGAGTGCCGCCGGCGCTCAATTCCAGTAAGCAGCAGACTACTGGAAGAGCGCCGGCGGAACCTGTAAGGATGTTAAACACCCCAAACCTTAAGAACGAACTACATTATAGCATTTATGTATAAAAAAGTCAACACCCACGACACTATATAGAATGAATTCCTCATTAATTTTCAAATATGCTATAGTAGAACATATGAGTGATACAAAAAATACTAACTCTCTAACCAAAAAACAAAAGGAGGCGGTAGAGTCCAACTCGCCGGCAACAATAGTTATAGCCGGTCCGGGTACAGGAAAAACTCACATACTTGCCTCGCGCATAGAGTATTTAGTTGAAAAACAGAATATTTCTCCTGAAAATATTCTCGCGCTTACGTTTTCAAAAAGCGGCGCGTCTTCTATGAAAGAGCGGGTAGTTAAATTTCTGGGGGAAGAGGGTTACAAAATAACAATAAACACATTTCATGGTTTTGCATCTTCCCTGTTTGAAGAAGATCCCGAAGTATTTGAATTCGGACGAAACTTAAAAGAAGCAACAGATATAGACCGCGGAAAGATAATAGAAAATATAATTGACGAGCTTACCGAAGAAAATAAATTAAAAGCCCTGCACTCCCCTTACGACAGATATTTTTACTTTAAAGATATTTCAAACGCGATAAAGCAAATAAAAAAAGAAGGCATCAGTGTTGAAGAATTTAAAAAATCAGTTGAGGACTGGCAAAACAGACTGGACACAATGCCCGACGAAGAAAAACTCTCAAGCCGTGGGCCAACAAAGGGAGAAGTTAAAAAAGTATTTAAAGACGAACAAAAGCAGATAGACAAAAACCGCGAGCTTGCACTTGTATATGAAAAATACGAAGAGGTATTAAAAAAAGACCACAAGTTTGATTATGAAGATATGATAATACGCGCCATAAACGGCCTTGAGAAATCAGAAGATTTACGCCACGACCTTCAATCAAAATACAAAGCAATTTTAGTAGATGAATATCAGGACACCTCAGGGGGTCAAAACAAACTCTTCTTTCTGCTAATTTCCCAAGACCCTAACATATTTGTTGTCGGAGACGATGACCAGGCAATATATCGCTTTCAGGGAGCAACAATAGAGAACTTCCGCCAGCTTATACAAAAATTTCCGGATGCAAACATAATAAGTTTAGAAGATAACTTCCGCTCGCCACAACTTCTTTTAAACGCGGCGCTAAACATGGTGCAGGTAAACGAAAAACGTATTACCCCTGAAATGGGCCTACCTGATAAGAGTCTTTTAGCGCATGGCGAATATAAAGATTCTCAGGATATATCTATAAGTGAATTTGAAAACGATATGGCGGAACACTCATTCCTTATAGAAAAGATACAGGAATTAAAAAAGGAAGGCGCGGAGTGGCACGACATTTCCGTTATTACCCGTACAAACAAAGAGCAGTCTGAAATATCCGAAATATTACGCCATCACGGCATGCCTGTATTTATCTCAAGCGACAAAGACGCTCTCGATGAGCCCCGTGTCTCTTCTCTTTTTGCCATGGCGGCAGCGTGTATGAATCCGTTTGATAACGACAACCTGCTTGAAATGCTTCTTCATCCCGCAACCCCTATGGTGCGTGAAGATGTATGGAAAATACTGGAAGCATATGACAAAAAAACAGATAAATCTCTCTATTCCGTGTTTGGGCGGCTGTTAGACGACAGTAAATTCTCCAATACCGATGCCGCGCAAAAAACTTACGACATTATCCACGAGCTTTCGGGTTCACACACAACAAAAAGCGGAGCGCACTGGTTTAAAGAGGTGTTGGATAAAACAGGTTTTCTTGAGTGGGTACTCACACAGGAAGAATATCCCTACATTCTTGCCAACATACGCGCGCTTACAGACGAAGCAAAAAGAATACAGGCGGGAAACCCGGGCTTTAGAATGCGCGATATAATGGAGCATTTCCGCTCGCACCGAAGGCTGGGCATACCCCTCAAACCCACACTCGCGGATTTTGCGTTCAACAACGCGGTTCAGGTTATGACAGCGCATAAGGTAAAAGGGCTTGAGTACAAAAACGTATTTATAGTTCACGCTGTTGAGGCAAGTTGGTCAAAAAAACAAACGTCCAAAGGACTAAAGCTTCCTGAAGGTGTTCCAGTGCCCGAACAAGACGCCGAAGACGACAGAAGGCTTTTCTATGTTGCTTTAACCCGCGCCAAAAATAAAGTTTTTATAACCTACGCCAAAACATACACGCGCGGAATTGACGGCATGGCAGAAGACGCGCGCCAAACCCAGCCATCTCTGTTTATAGAAGAACTAAAAAAACACATAAGTTACAAGGCAATAGAAAAAGAAGTAGAAGACTACCTTGTAAAAAGCCTGCGCGAACCTGGGAGCTTCGGCAATCTTGAACGCGAAATAGTAAAAAATATCGTAACTGCCCCCACCTACGCGCTAAACCCCACAAGCTTCAACTCATTCTTGCGATGCCCAAAAGGATTTTTATATGAAAAAATACTTCAGGTACCCACAGTTCAGAGTTTTTCTTTAACCTATGGAAATGCTGTGCACTGGGCGCTGCAACGACACTTTCAGACTCCTCAAAACAAAAGAAGCTTTGAAAATATACAAAAACTTATAAACCGGTACATAGACGAAAACTCCACATTAAGTGAGGCTGAAAATAAAAAAATGTCAGAACGAGCGAAAGAAAACCTTGCCGATTACTGGGAGTATAATTTAAAAAATGAAGCTCAGCCGGTTGCGGTTGAATACAGGTTCAGGCGCGGTTCTATGGCATGGGAAGACGTGCGAATTGCGGGCAACATAGATAAAGTATCCCTTATTACAGGGAATGATGTCCGGCTTGTGGATTATAAAACCTCTGAAAAACATAAAACCCAAAACGCGATACTCGGTAAAACACAGGACAAAAAAGCTCCCGATATGCACAGGCAGCTTATGTTTTATAAACTTCTCGCCGAAACAAGCGATATCTTCACTTACTCACCTAAAGAGTTCATGTTGGATTTTGTGGAACCTAACGTGCAGATAGTAGTGCCTGTAGAGCAAGACGCCTACCTGGAATTTAAAGAAACGCTCAAAAACGCATGGGGTTCAATACAGACACTTGAATTTCTGAATGAAGAGGGTTGTAACGAGTGCAAATATTGCAAGTTAGCTTCTTAGGAATTAGGCTTTAGCTTTTTAGGCAAAAATAAAAACGGGTCACTGCACCTGCCTGCGCCGAGTGAAGCGCGGCAGGCAGGGTGACCCGCTTTTTTATGTACTAAAACCAATAAGTCCTATAAGTCCTATTGGTCCTATTGGTCCTCTTTGTGTGAATTTATCAGCTCAGCAGTACCTGCCTGCCAAAGAAAAAAAGCTATAATAGAAAACCAGATAAGGCTAAACATATTTACTCCGGCAAAAACCAGATAACCCAATCCAAACACAATAAACGCGTGGCTTACAGACACCGCGGCAACAAGCCCCTTGTGCCTATCTTTTGTAACCGCCCAGGCTATAGAATGAAACACTCTTCCTCCGTCCAAAGGAAACAAAGGTAAGATGTTAAATACTCCTACAATAAAGTTAAAATAAAGAAGGAGTTGTAAAACAGGGATTGCAATCCCGGGAATATCAAAAAAATGGTCTGAAAGCAAAATAAGTCCGACCAAAGCAAAACTTGCAAGCGGGCCGGAAAATCCGATTAAAAATGCCTGAAAAGGCTTTTTACCCATGTGTTCAAGGTGTGCCCCCATGCCAAGAAACATAACGCGTATCTGCCTGCATGGAATTTTAAACATCCTACCTGTAAATACGTGCATAAACTCATGCGTCAAAAGGCTCAAAAAAGCAAGGAGGGCGAAAACACCGACACCTACCATGCTTGTAATTACACCCATCCCCCACCAAGCGAAAATACCCATAAGAAACAACGCGTCAAATCCGGCAACTATATCAGTGCCAAAAAGTCTAAAGCGCATTTAGTACCTGCCTTTCTGTTTTTAAAAATCTACTGCATAGCGTACCACAAAAAAATTGCAATTCAAACTAAAAATACTCTGCCATGGCAGAGTATTTTTAGTAAAGTCCTTCCAGTGGGTCATTATCCTTTGGCTTTCCGCGGGCAGGAGAGGCATTTCTGCCGTATTCCTGAAAATAGTAGGCAATCATCCCCCAGTTAAGTTGGTGGTAAAGCTTCATTAAATCCTGCTCTATTTTGTTGGGCGCTATATGGTTTGTAAGTTTGAGTTTTCTGGCTACGCGCTTAACATGCGTATCTACAGGTATTCCCTCCGCTTTGCCATATAATCGGTACTGTACGATATTTCCTGTTTTGCGCGCGACACCCGGCAATTTTACCAGTTCATTTATATCATTGGGTATCCTGCCCTTGTAATCATCGCGTATAATTCTCGCGGAATTAACCACATTCTTGCCTTTTGTTTTATAAAAATTAATTGATTTTATCTCACTCTGAAAAGTTCTTATATTGGCATCAGCAAAATCATCTACATCCTTATATTTTTTAAACAATTTATCAGTTACGTTGTTTACATGATTATCCGTTGCTTGCGCGGACATAATAACAGCGGCTAAAAGCTGCATGGGTGTTGCAAAGTTCAACTGAATACCGGCATTTGGATATGCTTTCATAAGATGCTTTAGAATTCTCAAAGCGCGTTTTTGTTTTTCTTGAAAAATTTCTTTAGGCATAGATTTTGTTCGCTAACGCTCACGAAAAGTATAAAGTATTCAGTATACAGGGGGTGCTTTGTAATTAGATTTGCTGAATACTCTATACTATATACTGCATACTTGAACGAGCGTGAAACATAAGTTCTAAGCTTGCATGGCGAAGCGTCCGCTAATTTAACAAAATAAAACTACATGTTAAGATATTCATCCCACTTGCGATAAAGCTCGCGAGTAGCTATTACATCGTAATAATTATATTGCGCAATCTCCTTGTATCTTTTATCATGAAAGGCTTTAGGAACATCCTTTCCCTCTATTTCGCCTTCCCTTTTTGGGCTTTCAATCCCGAACGCCTGTGCGGCAAAATGGAGCTTAGGTTTTCTGAACATAGCGCCATAAAAAGTAAGCTGGTCCTGTAAATCTATATGTTTCGCTCCCCTCTGGAGTGGCAAATACCTGTTGCTCAGTAAATTTTGCGTGGGCTTAATACCGTGCACAGCAGAGCGTATCATAAGATAAGGAATATCAAATCCCCTGCCGTTAAAAGTAATAAAGCAATCATAATGACTGGCAACATCCCAAAAGCGTTCTAAAATCTCCGCCTCCGTCCCCACGCGGTATTTTACGCCCTCGTCCTCCCAGTCCTCCATGTCCTCATCCGGTGCCTGAAAATAAACCGCGCCGTTATCATCTCCGTCTAAAATAGCAACAGATACTATCTCGCCCAAAAAAGGAGAAAATGGAAAGCCCTCTTTTACACTCTCAAGAGATTTTTCAAGATCCTCCTCTGTACGCGATTCCCTCTCAGCCCACTCATTAAAAATTTCCTTTGATTTTTCATCAAATTCATCATAGGGTTTACCCACTGTTTCTATATCAAGCACTAAGTAGTTCATGGTTTTATTCGGTTTCGCCTCCTAAAACAGGTTTTAGGTATCAGCTATTAGGTACTGCACCAGTGTAATACCTATTACCTGCGATGCTATGCAAGCCTATTTATATGTTATCACTAAAACAGGTACATTCCAAATCAATTGCCGGTACTAACCCAAAAAAGGCTCAAATGAGCCTTTTTAAATGTTTCAACCTACCTACGCCAATGCTTCGGCAGGCAGGCGCCGTGCCTCATGTTGAAACGTTTATTTTTCTTCTTTACCCTTTCTTTTGTGGAAAAAGTCTTCCAACAACCACGAACTTGACTGCACTTTATCGCCAAGATTGTATACCATTTTACATCCTATCTCTTCACACACGTCGGATTCAGGAGTGTTGTGCTCTTTGCGGTCTCCGCCATTTCCAAAAATAGCCGGCTTCACTTTGCGCAAAGCGTCGGCAACACTCATATCTTTCGGGTTTTTAGGATGCTCTGTAATAAAAACCCTGTCTACCACCTCAAGGGCTTCTATTATATAGGCACGCTCCTCTTCAGGCATAAAGCCATATCCCTTTTTTTCTTCAAGCCAATTATCATTATTCAATATTACAACAAGCTCATCTCCAAGCTTTTTTGCCTCCTTAAACAGCTGAACATGTCCCTTGTGTAGCGGGTCAAACCCCCCACTTACGGCAACTATGGTCTTTTTATCTTTTTTATTCACCATCTTTATGTGTATATAACTTATCAACTTGCGCGAGAAGTTCTTCCCGTTCCTCTTCTGTTAAATTCATCTTTTCAATATATTCTTTACCACCCTCTTTATAATTCAGTAAAAACTCGTGCACATATTCCCTTATATCGCCCTGCCCGCCAAATGCTTCTTCTATATCAATATTTAGCTCTTCTGTTACTTTTCTAATTTGTTTCAACGCGTAAGCCCAGGCATCACGCTCGTCTTTGCTTTGAAGTTTTTCAAACAACTCCGCATCAGATGTGTCTCTCGAAAGTAACAAACGCTCTTTTCCTACTATATGCGCTAAGTGTTCTTTTTGAGTATTAAACGCCAGAACGTGTCCTATTTCATGCAAAACACTCAGTGCGTATTTCCAACCCTCGCTTCTTGCCTCTTCCGTATCTATCCACACCTCCTTTCCGGAAGCCCATGCAAATGTTCCGAAATCATTGTTTTCAACAATCTTCCAACCTTCAGGTAAAAGTTCGTTTAAAACAAATTTTTTACCCTCCGCATTTTCCAGTTCAACAATAACTTCGCCTTCTTCATTTTCTTTCATTCTAAAAACACCGGCTTCGTTTTTAAGCTCTATATCTTTTAACTTTTCGGATGGAGATTCAAAAGTTTTCATAGAAATATACAGATATATATAAAGAGGGGGTTCCGATCTGTTTTATTTAGTTTGCAAAAATTCTTTTAACTTCGTTAGCGCCAAATACCTGTGGCTCATTTTATTTTTTTCCTCATACGGCATCTCGGCATATGTTTTATTATAACCTTTTGGCTGAAAAATAGGATCCCACCCAAACCTTTCTCCTGCGGGTTTTACAATGTTGCCCTCTACGTCTCCTTCAAAAAAATGGATATTATCTTCGCCGTTCGCGTATCCTACTATCAATTTAGCTGTCGCTTTTGTGTTATCCAGTTTATTTACAAAGTCATATATACCCTCAGCACCCAGAGACTGTAAAAACCATTTTATAAAAGGTCCGGGAAGCTCCCCTCCCAAAGCGTCAAACACCAAGGACACATCATCCACTATAAATTCCCCTTCGTGGTGGCGCATTGCCTCGTTAAGTTTTGCCTTTATAACATTGTGCGCGTCTATGTCCTGAAGTTCTGGCAGGTCTATATCCAGCTGTTGCATATCAACGTCCAAAATCGCCTTCGCCTCTTCAAACTTATTCTTATTGCTTGTTATAAAATAAAGCATAGTTTTATTTACACAACATTATATCAAACTTTAATACAGAGTTTATTTTATATTTCTTATTTTAACCCTTTATAAAATGATTTTCACTCATTGACATATTTTACTTTCGATTATATAATAATACTACCTATCGTTCTTTAGACAAGGAGTGTCATAATGTCCACATTCGGAACATGCGCGCTATGCAAAAAAGGTGGCAAGGGAGGAGTCTTAACAAGTGGCGATATCTACAATGATGGAAGTCATGTGGGTATCTCCCCTCCTCCACTTGCATTTTATTGCTCAGATTGTACAAAAAAGCATCCCGAAAAAATCCCTAATTTTGAGGATGAGATAGACCGGGCTTTTGCTAAAAAGGGTCTGTGCGGTTTCCTTGAGGCCTATGTGGGTCACTGCAGAAATAGTAAACCATGTGACCTGCACAACGAACAAAAATGCTGGAAATGCAGCAAACCCGCAACGCGCAATTGCACCAGCAGCGCATTGAGCTTTGTGTGTGGAACACCTGAATGCGCGGAACACTCACACTCAGAAACACATTAATGTGCACCTGTTTTTACCAAAAATAACAAATTGTACCTCAAAAACCACGGGTTTAGCCTGTGGTTTTTTAATTATTTCAATCTATAAATTCAAACCTTTTTATTTTTTTGCCATCCAGCTCAACCTCTTCTGTAAACATTTCAAGCGGGCGCGCCCACAAACCGCCCTCGTCATAAAGCGCGCGGTAAACCACTAATTCCTCAAGCGTCTCAGAATGCCGCGCTGTGCCAACAACTTCGTACTCCCCGCCTTTGTAATGCCTGTATTTTCCTAATTTTATTTTTTCCATAAACACTATCCGCCTATGCGAGCACTTCCCCCCGCACTACCCTCATGCTTGTTATGTTCAGGCGCGTCAATAAGCCCGCACTTTTTATATTTGAGTCCGCTACCACAAGGACAGGGGTCATTACGCCCAATGTTTTCAGCATTTTTAGGTTTTGAGCCTTCTGACGATTGCTTACTGTTATCTGTTGTCTGTTTATTAGAAACTATATTCTGTGCCACCCTTTGTGCTGTATGGTCGTGACTATGGTCGTGTTGAATATTTATTTTAAATAAAGAGGTAACTATCTGTGTTCCTATAGATTCCAGTAAAGTGTGGTACAGGTTTATCCCTTCGTTTTTATATTCAACAAGAGGGTCGCGCTGCGCGTATGCGCGAAGCCGCACATCCTGCCGCATATAATTCATAGCATCCAAATGGTCCATCCAAAGCACATCTATACTGCGTAAAACAAGCCATTTTTCCGCTCTGCGCATAGTTTCAGCGCCAACCTGCTCTTCCCGCGCGCGCATGGCGTTTGATATCGCGCCACGCACAAATTCCTCTACTTTTGCGCGCGCTTCTGCCGGGTTTTTAACAGAATCGGCTACTTCTGTAAGTTTTTTGGCAAGGTCGCCTTCCACAGGTAAAATGCCTTCAATGTCCGCGGAGATTTCTTTTATGTTCCACTGCTCTTTATACTCGGCTCCGATATGATAATCAAACATCCGCTTCAAATGGTCTTCAATATATCCCTCAACCACTTTTTTTGTCTCATCTCCTTCTGCCGCCAAAACCTGATCACGTTTTTTATATATAGTTTCTCGGTGCTTGTTTAAAACCTCGTCATAATCAAGCAGTCGTTTTCTTGTATCAAAGTTCATACCCTCTATCTTTCCCTGCGCGCTCTCTATCGCGTTTGAAACTATCTTATTTTCTATCGGCTGGTCTTCAGGTACCTGAAAACGTTCCATTATATTTTGTATCCTGTCTCCTCCAAAGACACGCATAAGTTCGTCTTCCAAAGAAAGGTAAAACTGCGAAGAACCCGGGTCTCCCTGACGCCCCGCCCTTCCCCTTAACTGGTCATCTATCCTGCGTGCTTCGTGGCGCTCAGTTCCCAAAACATGCAAGCCACCCGCATCTTTAACGCGGTTTGCCGCCTCAACATCGGGAGGGTTTCCTCCTAATATAATATCCACTCCACGGCCCGCCATGTTGGTAGCAACTGTTACAGCCCCCTCGCGTCCCGCCTGTGCCACAATAGAACCCTCTCTCTCATGATTTTTAGCGTTTAAAACTTCATGTTTTATGCCCTCTTTTTGCAAAAGACGCCCCAAGTATTCGTTCTTTTCTATGGATGTAGTACCTATTAATATGGGTTGCCCTTTTTCGTTCCTTTCCTTTATGTCGCGTAACAATGCCTTATACTTACCCTCTTCAGATTTAAAAACAAGGTCGGGCATCTCCTTTCGCACAAGTGTTTTATTTGTAGGAACAACTACTATCTGTAGCTCATAAACGCGGTCAAACTCTTCCGCGCTTGTAATAGCGGTTCCTGTCATACCGCTAAGTTTGTCGTACATGCGGAAATAATTCTGGAACGTTATAGATGCTAAAGTGCGAGACTCCTGCTGTACAGACACCCCCTCTTTTGCCTCTATCGCCTGGTGCAAACCTTCCGAGTACCTCCTACCGGGCATCATGCGTCCCGTAAATTCATCTACTATAATAACCTCACCCTCACGCACGACGTAATCCTTATCTTTTGCAAAAATAACATGCGCTTTAAGCGACTGCTCAAGATTATGAACATATCTTATACCTCCTCCCGCCGCGGGGTCGTAAAGGTTCTCAACACCTAAAGATTTTTCAATTTTCTCTATTCCATCCTCAGTTATACTCACCGTCTTTAACTTGTGGTCCACAGTATAATCCTTTTCTTCTTTAAGGCTTGGAACAACCTGCGCGAAAGTTTTATAAAGTTCCGTGCTTTCAGTATCAGGAGTTGAAATTATAAGAGGGGTTCGCGCCTCATCTATTAAAATACTGTCTATCTCATCTATAATTGCAAAATTATGACCACGCCATGAGCCATCGGGCATTTTTCGGGTCTGTACTTTTTCTTCAAGTTTTTGCGCGAGGTTGTCGCGCAGATAATCAAAACCAAACTCATTGTTTGTGCCATAAGTAATATCGGCGGCATATGCATCTCTTCTTTCAGCGGGACGAAGGTACTCATCTTCCACCTTAAACGCACCCAAAGTGTCACGCTCTTCGTCTAATTCCTCGGGGTCTTCTTTCGTATTTTGCGAAGCATATTTCTCATCATAAACATGCGCACCCTGGTTTGTAATAACTCCAACAGTCAGCCCAAGCCCCGCGTACACCTGTCCCATCCAGACAGCGTCACGCTTTGCAAGATAATCGTTTACAGTTATCACATGGACCCCTTCGCCACTTAAAGCGTTAAGATATATCGCGGAAGTGGAAGAAAGTGTTTTTCCTTCACCCGTTTTCATCTCTGCTATTTTTCCCTGGTGCAAAACAATACCTCCCAAAATCTGCACATCGTAATGACGCTGTCCAAGCGTGCGTTTAGCCATTTCCCGCGCAACCGCAAAAGCCTCCGGCAAAATATCGTCCAGAGTCTCCTCTTTTTGCAACCTCTCTTTAAACTCCTCCGTCTTTGTGGCAAGCGCCTCAACAGAAAGAGCTTCTGTTTCCTTTTCCAGCTCGTTTACGCGCCCTACTATCGGCTCCAGTTTTTTAACTGTTTTTTCGTTCGGGTCGCCCACTATTTTTTTAAAAATTGACATGTGTTTAGGTTTTAGGTATTAGGTATTAGGTATTAGTTATTAGGGATTAGGTTTTTCTAATTCCTAACTCCTAATTTCTATTACCTCTTTCTTTTCTTTACTAATTTGCTTATCTCAAACCATATCTGCAAAAGTATCATATCGCGAATGGTATTGCTGGGTTTAGTTACATTTTCAATATCCCCGTTCTTTATCGCGTTTACTGTCGCCTCTATAGTCTTTTCATCGGTGTCCAGATAGGCATAGTTTCTATCCATGTGGTTGTTATACAAATAATGCGTATCGGAGGTCGCCACAAAAGGAAGTTCATTTTTTAACGCGAAACGCATTGCCTTTTTGTTGCGGTTAAATACGCGCGAATAATACCATGAGTGTTCTACCGCGTCATATAAATTAACATATTTTTCAAGATAACCCTTAAGGCTGAAGTTCCCGTAAAAATACGGGTGTGCCGCGATAACAGCTATCTCGCCTCCTCTTTTTTTTCTGTACTCTTTAAGGTCGTCAAATGTAAAAATATCCTCGGCGTCTTTATCCGCGTTTATAACTAAGGTGTGATACCCTTTCCTGTACCCGTTTCGCTTAAGCTTTTTTTCTTCAGCTATTGTAAGCTCTATTCCGGGAATAAGCAAAATGCCCTTTTCCTCGGCATATTCCGCGTGCTCTTTTGTCCAGGCAAAATAATTATGGCAGGTTACAGCCAAAACCTCAAACCCCAGAGAAGAGGCGTGGTCTATCCCTTCCTTTAGTGTATATCCCACAAGGTCATGCGGGTCTTCAGCTGTGTGAAAATGTAAATTTGTTTTTAATCTCATACCAGTTAAGCTCTTATTATATTATACCTATATAAGGTTTTAAGCAAAAAATCCGCTCCGATGTACATCGGAGCGGATATGGTTCAATCAACAAAAAGCGTGAGGCAGCGAACACCCGCGCCACTCTTTTTAAATTCGGAGGTATATACAGGAATAACTTTATAACCAAGTTTTTCCACAAAATAGATAACAGAGAAATATTCCGGCTGGTATCTCACTAGCTCCTTAAATCTCACATCGGTATTCTTGTCCTCTATGGGACGTCCAAGAGCGCTTAGTTCAAAAGACTCTTCACTGTAATTACCAAACGAGACATTCAAAAGGAATGTATCGTCCACAAAAGCACTGTTACAGACAAACTCATCTGCAAGAGAGCTGTGTACTTTTAGCTTTTCCACCTTATAAAGATTCTGTATCTTCTCATTACCCTCATCATTAAAAGCTGCCGGATAATATATAACCCCCTCTTTTTCTGTTCCGCGCAAAGACATAAGGCATGTATCCAAATGGTAAAACTTGTCTCTCATGGCAAGTTTTAAATACACAACAGGTCTTGTCGGTAAAAGCATTCTTCGCAGATACTCTCCCACCTCAGGAGAAGAGCGGGAGCCGTGCCCCAAAAGCAAGTATCCGTTAAGGGCTATAGCGTCTCCCTGTCCCTCAAAAAATACATTGTCGGGCAGTTCAAACACATTTTTACCCAGAGATTTCAGTATTTTTTTGAAAAACTCCTTCTCTCCACGCCTTATGGGCTGGCGGTAATTACTCAAAACATATTCGGCATCCCCCAGTCTTGCGCGACTCGCGCCCCATGCGCCGTTCGCGGTAAATATCATGTCCCAGAACCTGGGCTCCGGCTCCATATCATAAACGGTCAAACCCAGCTTGGTGTAGAGGTTTCTAATCGCCACCCACTGCTTCCACGCTCTCGCGGGTTCTGGCTGGTCGTCGGGGTCCATGCTGCTGTTTTCAATAGCGGGGATTTCATAAAAAGCCGGCGGACACATAATTACCGTCCGCGGCGTCTTGCTGATATTTTCCATATCAGACATAAGGTCCGCCTCCTTTTAAGTTACTAAATATCACAGTACTACATATACAGGCCCTGAACAAGATAAAAAAGAGAAACCCCAGGGGGTTTCTCTTTTTTAAATAAATGGGAAAACCGGTTTTCCCATTTATCTGCCTGCCCCGTTAGATGCGCAGCTATCTAATGGGGTCATATATGTCCTATAAGTCCTACAAGTCCAAGACATATATGTCCCATTGGTCCTATAAGTCCTATCTGTCCAATCTGTCCTATCCGTCCTATAAGTCCTATATGTCCTATTCGTCGTCTCTCTTTACAAGCCTGCTAAAACGCAGCATGCGCTTTAAAGCTCTCTTGCCCTTTTCAGACTGGGCGTTCTTTTTACCTTTAAACTTCTTAATTTGCCTTTGCATGTCATCTTTTGCTTCATCTACCGCTACATACAAGTCCCATTGTTCGCTTACAGAACGTATAACGTGTTTGCTTCCCGGCACTGCCAGGTTTATTTCCGCCCTGTAAAGATCGTCTCCCTTGTTGTGGTGGTTGCTGTCTTTTCCTACTTCCACATCTATTTCAATAGGGTCGTGCTGCCCTTCGTCTGTCGGAGCGTCTCCGATATTCTGTAAAAACTTATCCAGCTCTCCCATTCTTTTTTCAACATAACTCTTAATTGCCTCTGTTAACTCTATGTTTGTAGATTTTATATTTATTCTCATAATTTTTATCCCGATACCGCCCGAATCTTTGATTCGCTTGCGGTATCGTGGATCCTCGACGCTATAACAAAATCAAAGATTTTGATAGCGTCGGGATTCGCTAACACTTACAAAAAATTTTTAAATTTAAAATTTGAAATTCTCTTACGGAGTCTTCGGCGGGCTGAGCGCAACCACCTACCATAACACCCAAACAAGGTGTTAGCCTAAATATTGTATTTCTTCTTCTATTACTATACCGAATTGGTGAAGGACAGATGATTTTACCAGTCCTGCTAATATTGTAACATCTTCCGCTCTCGCTGTCCCGCTCTTGTTAATAATAAAATTGGGATGCTTTTCGCTCACTTCCGCTCCTCCCACACGCTTTAATTTCAATCCTGCCTCATCTATAAAAAACGCTGTAGCTACTTGTCCGTCCCGTATTGCGTGTTCAATATGGGGATACTTTTTTATAATATGCTCTTCTACTTCTTTTAAATCCTTCCGTTTAAATATGCTTCCCGAATTGCCGTACTCCATAGGATGTTTTGAACGCCTCCACTCTACAAGCTCGGCAACACGTTCCAAAAGTTTAGCGCGGTCTCCCTCTTTTAGTTCCATCTCAGCCGAAAGTATAATATGTCCGGGCTCTTCTTTAAATATGCTTGTTCTGTATTCAAAATTACACTCGCTGTTTTTAAATTCTTTTATTTCACCGGCGGGAGTAACCGCCTTAACACTCTTTATTACATCTTTTATTTCACCGCCAAACGCTCCGGCATTCCCACGGATTGCTCCGCCAAGCTGCCCGGGTAAACCTCCCGCCCACTCCAGCCCCTCCATGCCTTCACTCGCTGTCTCTTCCACAAGAGCGCGCATCATTACTCCCGCCTCAGCGCTAAGAATATTATTTTTTAACTCGTAATTATCATTTCTTATCGCGACTATAACGCCGCCATACCCCTTATCCGAAACAAGCACGTTACTGCCCCCTCCCAAAATAAAGTAGGGTATATTTTTCTCTTTAGCAAAAGCGAGCGCTTCCAAAACATTGTCCTCGCTCCTACATTCAGCAAAATAACGCGCGGGTCCGCCTATTTTATAGGTTGTGTGAGAAGCAAGGTTTACGTTTTCTTTAATAATCATAGTTTTTGTCCCGATACCGCCCGAATCTTTGATTCGCTTGCGGTATCGT